>CAZTDL010000205.1:0-7373 GCA_964612775.1 uncultured Lentisphaeraceae bacterium | reverse complement strand
GTTGAGCGCTACCCTTCCTGTCCTCTTTCCTGTTCACCCTCGCACACGGCAACGGCACTCTCACCATCGGCCCCGACGGTCTTTCGGCAGGAGGTTCCGCTTACGCCTCGCGCACGTACACCATCGACGCCCCCATCGTGCTGGCCACACATCAGACATGGTGCGTCACAAATGCGGCCTCGGCGCAGACCACCGTGATTCTATCCGGTTCCCTGCGTGACGGCGGAAACAACAATTCGCTCACCAAGGCGGGTGACGGAGTCCTTTCGCTCGCAGGTGACAACAGTGACTACGGCGGCGACATCACCGTTCAGAGCAACAGCGTCTTACGGGTTGGGCATTCTCAGGGGCTTGGAAATCCGTCGGGAATCACTACCGTCCTCGGTAGCGGGAGACTCGAGCTAAGCAACAACGTAACCGTTTCCGAACCCGTCAAACTGAACGGCGATTTCTCCGGTTCCGTCGGCGCATTATACGCCGTCAGCGGCACGAATATATGGTGCGGTTCAATCGCGCAAAACGGCCCATCCAGAATCGGCGCGGCAAGCGGCGGCACGCTTGTCCTTTCAGCTTTGATCACAGGTGCCGACCTTTACCTTTCCCCCGACACCGAGTCCTGCGTTCTGATCGCAGGCTCACCCCTCCTCCTGAACGCGAAGACGGTTTATGCCCATGGTTCGGGGACGCTCGCGATCGGCATAACGGGCAACGCATGGAACACCCTTCAAGTGGCGGGACTAACACTCAGGACCGATGTTCCGAATGCTCTGCCAGAAGCATCCACGCTCTCAATGGGCGCGACGTTCAACCTCAATGCCACCGTAGATCTAAATGGCAATAACCAGACCGTCACCCAGATTAAACGGGGCATCACCACGTATGGCCATCGTCTTGTGACCAGTGAGAAGCCCGCAACATTTACGGTCAATGATGCCGGCGGCTCTTATTACTACGATGGCGATTTCGGCGGTGCGATCACGCTCATTAAGAACGGCATCGGCACATTAAACCTCATCGGCACCAATAACACCTTCTCCGGCGCGGTGATTATCCAGAACGGCATGTTGAGCTTAGGCACAAACACGGGACTGGGTCGCAGTCAGAACATCCTCATTGCGGGAGGTCAACTAAAGCTTCTTGCTAAAGCCAGCATCGTGGATACGGCAACCCTCTGCATCGCTGACGGCGCAAAGCTAACGCTTGGAGCCGGTCTTGTTGAGACTGTCAAATCACTCAGACTGGGTGGCGTTTTGATGCGACGCGGCACCTACGGCGCTTTCGGCAGCGGCGCGTCAGTGATCGACGACACCCACTTTGCCGGCACAGGCCAACTCAACGTGTTACACGGCACCGAATCCTTCATCTCCATCCGCTAACCCCTGTTTAGGGCGTGGCGCCTCTCCATGACAGTATTTCGTGATTGTAACAGTCTCATCCAACCCCTACACTTCTTGCGTTCTCAAGTTTGTTTGTTATGCCCTCTCATCTTTACATTCACGTACCGTTCTGCGACGGGAAATGCCACTACTGCGGTTTCTACTCGGTAGTGGCTGCCCCAAGCCTGACAGCACTCTATAGCGGGTTGCCGGCGTGTGAACTCGACCGGCTTTTGGAAACACAGCCCAGCGTTCAAAATGACCCCGTGCGCACCGTTTACATAGGGGGCGGAACGCCCGCCATGGTAGGTTCCGACGGACTGAAACGTCTGGCAGACACCGTGTCGACCCGTCTATCGTTTAATGCGGTCGAAGAGTGGACGGTTGAATTGAACCCTGCGACCGTTACGCCGGTGCTTCTCAAAACGCTGGCCACCATCGGCGTAAACCGTATCAGCATCGGCGTCCAAAGCTTTAACGACGCTGTTCTTGCACAAATCGGGCGTCGACACACGGCGGCTGCCGCAACGCGCGCCATACGAATGGCTCAAGACGCGGGATTCAGCAACACGGGCATCGATCTCATTGCAGGGTTGCCGGGGGTCACGCAGGGAATGTGGCAAACCACGCTCGAACACGCCGCCTCACTGGGGTTAAGGCATCTCTCGGTTTATGCCCTAAGTGTCGAACCTGGCACGCGCTTGGCCGCTCAGGTCGCTGAGGGACTCGTATTGCCCGACGATGAAGCCCAGCTCGCAACACTTTCCCAAGCGGAACAGTTTTTGGGGCTGTCAGGTTTTGAGCGGTACGAAGTCTCGAACTACGCTCTCCCCGGCTATGCGTGTAAACATAATGTGGGCATATGGCGCGGCAACGATTACATCGGCCTCGGTCCGGCGGCTGCTTCGCGGCTCGGCCGTTTACGCTGGACGAACAGTGAGGACGTTTCCGACTACATCGAATCGCTCACACATCAACGCGCACTTTCTGACGCGAAAGAAATGCGTAGCGAGATGGATGACGCCGTCGAGCGAGTAATTTTCGCGTTGCGATTGTCCGAAGGGATTGACCCTTTTGCAGCCGCACAGCGTTTCCCAATCCTGAAGGACCGCGCAACGTTATGGGAACGACGTCTGGAAGGCCTTGCACACCAAGGGATTATAGAGCGCATCGGACGACGATGGAGACTTTCCTCACGCGGACGTGAAGTGTGTGACGCCGTCCTACGTGAATTATCATAAAATATTATTGGCGACAGGGTTAATGATTATTCAAACACAGGCCATCGTCCTTCAGATCCGATCCTGGTCCAGGACCTCCCATATGGTCACGTGGCTCACTCCTGACCACGGCAAAATCGTGACGGCAGTCAAGGGTGCCTGCCGTCCCAAAAGCGCATTCCTGGGACAATACGACCTCTTCTATACGTGTGATCTGCTTTTTTATCGGCGCGAGCACGAAGGCATCCATGCCATACGTGAATGTACGCCCATCGTTCTGCGCGAGTCCTTGCGCAACTGCTGGCGACAAACGACCGCCGCCGCCTATCTTGCGGATCTCACGGCAAGGGTGGCGATGAGTCACCAAGAGGCGGCAGCCCTTTTTACGTTGCTCACCGAAGCACTGGACAGCCTCGTCATCTCTTCCTCCGGCAAACTGCCGGCACTCCTGCTCGCATATGAGATTCACTTGCTTCGTTTGCTTGGTCTCATGCCGGATCTCACACTGTGCACGGTTTGCCACACGCCTGATCGACTCTGGCTACGCTTTTCCTTAGCTTCCGGACGTTTTCTCTGCCCGCATTTGGCTCACAACCAACCCGGCGAGGCCACGATTGCCATTCATCGTAATGTTTGCGCTTTATTTAGGCAACTTAGCCAGTCTTCTGCAACAGATCGTTTCAACGAACCGCTGTTCGACACTAATGCAAGCAAGAAAAATATCATTTCAACGAATCTTCTCCTTGGCTTATCCCGATTTCTTGGTATGTTTATTACGTTTCATCTCGATGTGCCCTCGGCAGTCCGTCGCGTCACATGGGAGATGTTAGACACAACCACCACGCCGAAAAATGCGTTATTGGAGAGAAGTTAACAATGAAGTGCGCACCCTTGATCTGCACGACGCTGGCATCCAGTCTGTTCTTTGCTGCCGGCTGCAAAAAAGATGTTGAGACAAAAACCGCTGACACTTCAGCCGCACCGGCCGCCACAGCGACGGCACCGGCTGCTCCAACAGACCCGAATGAAGTGGTCGCATCAGTCAATGATACGAAGTATCTCCGTAAAGACATGGAGAAGGTTGTCAACGCTTTGCTGACGGCTCAAAAAGTCCCCGCAGAACAGAAGGCCGAAGCCCAGAAGTATTTCGAGCAACGCGCGGCATACAGTTTCATCATGAAAACACTCCTCATCGGTGAAGCAAAAAAAGAGGCCGTGGTTGTCACCGACGAAGACCGCAAGACGCAACTCGATAAGATGGAAGCAGCGCTCAAGGCTCAGAACAAAACTGCAGATCAGTATTTCAAAGAGTCCCCTCTCGGCGAAAAAGCTGCCCGCGCTGAGTTCGAGGACGGGCTTGTGATCGACAAGCTGATCCAGAAGAATGTGCTCGATGGCATCAAGATTGACGCAGCGGACATCAAGAAAGCGATCGCCGAGGTTGAGGCAAGCAACGCAGAAATCGCTGCAAAGAATAAAGACCTCGCAGCCGGCAAGGCCGAAAAGAAAGCCAAAATCGAAAGCATCAAGAAGCAACTCGATGGCGGAGCCGATTTTGCAGAAGTCGCAAAAGCCAACTCTGATTGCCCGAGCGGCAAGAAGGGGGGCGATCTGGGCGAGTTCACGCACGGCCAGATGGTCAAGCCTTTCGAAGACGCCGCATTCTCTCAGGAAATCGGTAAAGTCGGCGACATCGTCGAAACCCAGTTTGGGTACCACTTGATTAAGGTGACTGCGAAATCACCGGCACAAGAGGCAAAAGGCGACACGCCCGCAAAACCGGAATCGGTGACTGCTTCCCACATCTTGGTCAAGATCGATCAAGTTCAACAGCCTCAACCTGTCCCGACGACCGAGCAGATCGAAGCACAGCTGAAACAAGCCAAGTCCCGCGAAGCCGTGCAGAAGTACATCGAAGGTATCAAGGCCGGTGCGAAGATCGAAACCATCTTCAAGGACATTCAGATCTAAGCGATTGTCCGGACGGATCGTTAAAAAACGCGAGGGCCCCTAGGGCCTCGCGTTTTTTTATGCGGTTAGCCCTCCACACGAAAGGCCCCAAAACCGTTCACCTTCTCCAAATAAGATTCTTTTCTTCCAAATAACTCAGAAAACGATCAATCTCCGTGCGGGCAACACTATCCGTTACCTCATATCTCGCCAACATCCCTTGCAGCAGATCGGCTTTCGTCATAGGCGTCCTTAATTGCTCCCAGAACCAGAGTCCCATTCCATTCAGGCTATACATCTTCGACTCGCCCGCATGCAGAACAATCAGAAAGTTCTCGCCGGCAATGCTCCGTAATTCCACCTCGTCAGCCCTGCAATATCGTTCCGTATCCATTTTTCGCAATGCTCCTCATCATTCACTGATTATTTTGTAAAATCGTCGTACCATTCCAGAATCATAAGGGACTTCCACTTTTTTCAACGGCCAGTCGCCGTCTATCGGTATTGATAACCATTCCGTTGTGCCTACGGGGCGCCAAGGAACACGCTGCCAGCCCCCCCCACCGGCGAGTTCGGTCGTCGAAAAAACATGATAAGTTAATCCCGCAAGCGTCTCGAAAGATAAAACTGAACATTGCGTTGTGCTGTCTGACAGAGGCTGTGACGATGACAAATCCGGCACTCCTATCGACGGCACAGTCACAGATTTAAGTCTCAAGCCGCCCTCGTCATAACGTGTTCCAGCCTGCACTTCAACCCACGTCGCGAAACCATCGCCATCCTGATCCAAAAGATCAGCATACGGATCCCCCGTCAGGCCTTGCTCGATCAGCCAAGCCGTTGGCGTACCGCACACGGTCCGATCAACGCGGATGCAGAGCGACGGATCCCCCAATAACGTCAGATGCTGAAGTTCCATCGTCTCATCATCGCCCAAGGCACCCAACGTACCGCACCATGCATCGCCTAAACGTAAAGCCCCCGACGCCACCTGATCACGAAACGCATAGGAGAACGAGGTGGCTTCGTCCGTTGTCATATATCCGGACGCACTGATCACCGCCGTAAACCCCGACTGCCGATTTCGAACACCTGCCTCAGCCACACATTGCATCTGGGTCTTTATGTCAAGCGCTGTCCAACGCCCCATACGGCACCCCATCAGAACGGCCACAGGAGCGAACGTCCAATCGCCAGCCTGTAACTGGGCCGCATTGCAAAGCCGGTCGTCTGTAGAATGCCCGACGAGCATGTCGCTCGAATGACCGACATAATAAAAGAAGCCTGCACCCTCTTGCAGCTCGTAGTACACGCCCGTGCGATAATAGGTGTCTTTCCATAACGAACCCAGGTAATTCTGGTCGGCCGCCGGATAAAATTCTTCAAGCGTCCATCCCGCACTTGGAAATCCCGCAGCCGTAGCAAAGGCAATACCCGGGAAATTCCCATACAAAGCCCCCGTATTCTGCCAATCCGCAGCGAAAACGGCCTTCTTCTTCCATGTTTCAGTCAATTCATAACGGAGCGTTTTATTTACCATGCAGGATAATTCATCCGCGGTGTTTGCGATAAAACGGCCCACGGCCACCTCTGGAACAGCTCCGCCTGTCGCATTTCCCAACTCCAAGTCGCTCGGCAACAACAGCGCGCCTGTTGTCGCAGCGGACACCTCAACCCGTGACAGAAGATAAATGGGAAGCAATGTGGTATACGGTCGCGCCTGACTCAACGGGATCGCATCAAGTTTATAGTCGCTGCCGCCATATCCGGCAAAAAGCAGATAACGCAAGACTTGCCCCGTCGCATTCGTTACACCAGCCGCGCAGAACCTTCTGAACGCCTCAGGATGCACAAGCCCGTCGGAAAAGGCATTGTAAATCGCCTCCGCATCAACCACCCGCGTGCGCAGTCCTTGCGCAGTCCTGAAATCAACCAGAGGCTGAACCGCATCCGCGAAACCAGAAATCCACCGTTGTGGCGGAATGACGATCGCCAATTCGGGCATTTCATGGGGATCCGTCCACGATACATCGCGCACGCCGCACACAGACGGTTCATATGCGCCCGATAAAACCGAAAACGCCGCGTAACGTGCCGCCTTCCCCCCGCACCTGAAATGGGCTCGCCACAGTCCATTTGTGCCGGCAATGACTTCCGCCCTCAATATGGCGGGACTCTCGGGCTCAGTGATATCAAAGACTCTGATTTGCTCATCAGAAAAACCATCGGCCGCGATCATGCCGACGTCGCCCCCCGTACATAACAGCACACCATCAACCGCAGAATAAAAACGGGGATAGCGCAACGCCACATCCAAAATCATAAAGTCGTACTGTGCGGTAGTTCCGCCGACATTACAGACTGAAAGACAAACAGACTCGTTGGTGATCGAGCCTGAGGGAACGACATAGTCAAAAGCCATAGCCTGCTCGTTCGACCACCCTTGCGAACCGCAACTCACGCCATTCGCGAGAATCTCACACGTGTGCGTGTCGGGCGTTACGAAATCGCGATAAGAAACGAGATCCGTGCGCACCGTCACGCAGATTGACGCCTCCGAACAATATCCAGGCATGGCCAATATCCGACTTTGAACATGACTCGGATCACTCGGACTAGCAGCGACCCACTCGCCAAAATTCAGCACATTCGTCAACGTCGCGTTCGAACTGCGCCTGTCGCGCCAATCAAAAGCCTCGACAAATGAACGGCGATAGTGTTCTTCACACACGAACCATGCATTCGTCGTATCCCCCGCGTCCGGTGCGGCATCATACTCTCGCATCGCGACACCGGCCCCCATGCTCAGCCAATATACATTCTCCGG
>CAZTDL010000204.1:0-7409 GCA_964612775.1 uncultured Lentisphaeraceae bacterium | reverse complement strand
AAGGAGTAGCGGATGCACTTGCCTCTCATCGATCTGTTTGTCTTTGGCGCCTATATGGTGGGAATCATCCTGTTCGGGTGTTCGTTCTACTTCCGTAGGGAGGCGAATGCTTCAGAGGCGTTTACCTCCGGTGCGGGGCATCTGCCCGCGTGGGCGGTGGGCCTGTCGATTTTCGCGACGTTTGTCAGCAGTATCAGTTTTCTGGCATTGCCGGCCAAGGCTTTCACCGGGAACTGGAATGCGTTCGTGTTTAGCCTTTCGATCCCGGTTGCGGCGTGGATGGCGGCACGTTTTTTTGTGCCGCTGTATCGCAGCCTGAACTGCGTTTCGGCGTATAGTTACCTCGAGACGCGCTTTGGACCTTGGGCTCGCATGTATGCCTCGCTGTGTTATCTTGTAACGCAAGTGGCGCGCATGGGGACGATCATGTATCTGCTGGCGTTGCCGCTGAACGCGCTGCTGGGCTGGTCCATCCCGATGATCATTGTGGTCACCGGTGTCGGCACGCTGCTTTACGCGATGATGGGCGGTATCCGGGCGGTGGTGTGGACGGATGCCATCCAGGGGATCGTGCTGATCGGCGGCACGCTTGTTTGCCTGGCCGTCTTGGTTTTCTCTATGCCGGAAGGGGTCGGTCAGGCGTGGAAGATCGTGACCGAAGCAAACAAATTCACGCTCGGCAGCTGGAATCTGGCGGATTGGGGCAACGAGACCTTCTGGGTCTGCCTGCTTTACGGCATCTTCATGAATCTCCAGAACTACGGCATTGACCAAAACTATGTGCAGCGGTACATGACCGCGCGCAATGAGCGCGATGCGATCCGCTCGACGCTTTTCGGTTCGCTGCTCTACGTGCCGGTTTCATTCCTGTTTTTGGCGATCGGGACGGCGATGTATGCTTATTATCAGGCTCAGCCCGGACTGTTGCCGTCGGCGCTTGCGGCCCATCCCGATCAGGTGCTGCCGTATTTCATCGTTAACGGGTTGCCTGTCGGAGTCAAAGGTTTACTGATTGCCTCGATCTTCGCGGCGGGCATGAGCACGATCGCGACGAGTCTCAACAGCGGCGCGACAATCCTGCTTGTGGATTACTACAAACGATATGTCAATCCTCAGGCGCGTGATTCGCAGGCGCTGCGCGTGCTGCATGTGGGGACGTTGGCATTGGCCCTGTTGGGGATCGGCAGCGCGCTGGCGATGATGCGGGTGAAAAGCGCGCTGGACACGTGGTGGGCGCTCTCGTCCATCTTCAGCGGCGGCATGCTGGGGCTTTTCCTGCTCGGTTACTTTTCTAAGAAAGCGCGTAATCCCGAAGCGATCCTGGGTGCGGTCTTGGGCGTTCTCGTGATCGCGTGGATCAGTGTGTTTCAGAAGTGGTGGCCGTTACCGATCAGGCTGCATACGAATCTCGCGATTGTTTTGGGGACGATGGTGATTTTTTTGACGGGTTTTTTGTTTTCGGCCGCGTTTCGCAAAGGGGTGAGGTGACGGTCAGGGTCAATGAGGACCTGTGTGATGAATGAGGCAAGGGGGGAATGTAAATGAACGGTGTGCGACTGGTGGCGGCGGGCTTGGCGGTTTGGACGGCGGTCGAGTCCCGGGCAGAAGAGTTGACGCGTATCCCATATCATCATCAGGGGGCAACGGTTGATCTCGGTGTCGGCATCTGGGCGTGGCCGCTGCCCCTGGATTACGACGGGGACGGGGATCTCGACCTCGTGGTTTCCTGCCCGGACAAACCCTACAACGGGCTCTGCTTTTTTGAGAATCCGACGCCGCGCGGTCAAAAAGACGCGATGCCTGTTTTCAAGGCGGGACGCCGTATCGGCCGAGCGCTGGACAATGCGCAACTCAGCGTGGTGGACGGTCGACCCTGCGTGCTGACGCCGGGGACCGCATATCCGGCGTTCATGACGTCGGGTTTTGAGAAGGGCATCAAAATTGAGGGCGTGAAGAGCAATGTCCACACCAACGGCGTGCGAGGCAACCAGTGGCGGTACGTCGATTATGATGGCGACGGCGCAGAGGATCTGGTGATCGGTGTGGGCGACTGGAAGGCCTATGGCTGGGACAACGCCTACACTGCGGACGGCGTCTGGACGAATGGACCGCTTCACGGTTACGTGTATGTGGCGCGTAATGCCGGCACAACGGCGGCGCCGAAGTATGGGGAGCCTAAGGTCGTTCTGGCAGCCGGAAAACCGCTCGACGTCTGGGGCAGGCCTTCGCCCTGTTTTCACGATTTTGACGGCGACGGCGATCTTGATCTGCTCTGCGGCGAGTTCATCGACGGGTTCACGTACTTCGAGAATCTGGGCTCGCGGCAGGCTCCTCGCTACGCTGGGGGGCGTCGGCTCAAGACCCCCGACGGTCAAGCGGTTCGGATGGATTTGGAGATGATCACGCCGACCGCCATCGATTGGGATGGCGACGGTGATTTTGATCTGATCTGCGGCGACGAAGACGGGCGCGTGGCGTTCATCGAGAATACCGGCAAACTCGGCGCGGACCGCGCGCCGCTTTTTCTCGTGCCGCGCTACTTTCGGCAGGAGGCGGCAAACCTGAAGTTTGGCGCGCTCGCCACGCCGTGCGGATGCGATTGGGACGGCGACGGCGACTGGGATTTGATTGCGGGAAATTCGGCGGGTTACATCGCTTTTATCGAGAATCTGAGCGGGGCGGGCGTGGCGCAGCCGAAGTGGGCCGAGCCTAGGCGGCTCGAAGCGTCTGGTCAGACGATCCGCATTCTGGCGGGGCCGAACGGCAGTATCCAGGGGCCGGCCGAGGCCAAATGGGGGTACACCACGGTGAGTGTGGCGGACTGGGACGGAGATGGCTTGCCGGACGTTCTGGCAAACTCGATCTGGGGCAAGGTCGTTTGGTACCATAACGCGGGCACGCGCGGGGCACCTAGGCTGGAGGCCGCACGGCCGATTGAAGTGGCGTGGGACGGTGCGCAACCCGTACTCGGCTGGGGTTGGGTTAAACCGGAGGGAAAAGCCTTGTTGACGCAGTGGCGCACGACGCCGGTGACGTTCGACTGGAATAGGGACGGCTTGGCGGATCTGGTGATGCTCGATCAGGAGGGCTATTTGTCCTTGTTCGAGCGGGCGGTCGTGGACGGCAAACGCGTGCTGTTGCCGCCCAAACGGGTGTTCCTCAATGAGCGCGGCGAGGCGCTTCAGCTCGGCCCCGGTCGCGCGGGCCGGAGCGGACGCCGAAAGATCTGCATTGCGGACTGGGACGGCGATGGTAAAAGCGACATTTTAATCAACGCTAAGAATGTGGAGTTCTGGCGACAGGTTGGCGAGGGTAACGGCACCTGGTCTTTCCGCAACATGGGGGGTGTTTCGTCCACGGTGTTGGCCGGACACACCACGAGTCCGACCGTGGTCGATTTCGACAATGATCGTGTGCCGGACTTGGTCGTTGGCGCGGAAGACGGGCATTTCTATTTTTTGCGGAATCCGCGCGCGAACGCGGGTGCGGAACGCGCCGCCGCGTCAGGTCGTCAAGCGGGTCAAGTCGCGCCGTAAGCCTATGATTGAGACGGACGTTGTCGTGGACGGCACATCCAACGCAAAGGAGCCCTTTGTCATGACACGATATGCGTTAGGTTTGGATTACGGCACCAACTCGTGCCGGTCGTTAATCGTGAATTTGGAATCGGGCGCGGAGGTCGCGTCGCACGTTTTCAACTATCCGTCGGGACAACTGGGCGTAATCGGTGATTCGCGCGATCCGAACGTGGCGCGCCAGAGCCCGGCCGATTACCGCACGGGTCTGATCGAAACGGTGGTTCAAGGTTTGGCGAAGGCGCGTGCGGCTGATCCCGCGTTTGCGGTGGAACAGGTCATCGGCATCGGCGTGGACACGACCGGCTCGACGCCGATGCCCGTGGATCGAGCGGGCGTGCCGCTGGCGCTGTTGCCCGCGTTCGCGGATAATCCCAATGCGCAGGCGTGGCTCTGGAAGGATCATGCCAGTCACGCCGAAGCGGCGGAGATCACCGCTTTGGCCCGTTCCCTGCGGCCGCACTATTTGGCCAAGTGCGGCGGCACCTATTCGTCCGAATGGTTCTGGTCAAAGATTCTGCATTGCAAACGGACCGATCCGCGCGTGTATGAGGCGGCATTCAGTTTCGTTGAGCTGTGCGACTGGATTCCCGCGCTGTTGACGGGGATCGAAGATCCGCTTCAACTCAAGCGCGGCGTTTGCGCGGCGGGTCACAAGGCGCTGTATGCCGAGGTTTGGGGCGGGCTTCCCGACAAGGATTTTCTGGCGGCGCTCGATCCTGCTTTGGCAACGCTGCGCGATCGGTTGTACGGGCGCGCCTACACGGCGGAGGTCAAGGCGGGGGGACTCTGTGCGGCTTGGGCAAAGGCGCTGGGGCTGCGCGAAGGCATTGCGGTAGCGGTTGGCGCGTTTGACGCGCACATGGGCGCGGTGGGGGCGGGGTGTTCCACGGGCAAGCTGGCGAAGATTCTCGGCACGAGCACGTGCGATCTGATGGTTGCGAAGAATGATCAGCCGCTTGCGGACATTCCGGGCGTGTGCGGCATTGCCGATGGCTCGGTGATGGCCGGGTACTACGGCATTGAAGCGGGGCAGTCGGCGGTGGGCGACATCTTTCTTTGGTTTGTGAATAATCTTGTGCCTGATTCGTTCGGGACGACCCCGGATGCCAAGTTCGCCGCGTTGAACGAGGCTGCGTCCAAATTGACGCCCGGCGAAAGCGGGCTGCTGGCGCTCGACTGGAACAACGGCAACCGCTGTGTGCTGACGGATGTCCGCCTGTCGGGGCTGGTTCTTGGGCAGACCCTGCATACCTCTGCGCCGGAGCTGTATCGGGCGTTAGTCGAAGCGACGGCGTTTGGGGCCAAAATGATCATCGACCGCGTTCAGGCGTACGGGGTGCCGGTCGAGCAGGTGATCTGTTGCGGCGGCTTGGCCATCAAGAGCCCGCTCCTGATGCGGATTTATGCGGACATGCTCGACGTGCCGATGGCGGTTGCGGCTTCGGATCAGACCTGCGCACTGGGCGCGGCGCTCTTCGGTGCCGTGGCTGCGGGCGCGTTCAAAAACATCGAAGAGGCGCAAGCGAGCATCTGTCGCGTACGGGATCGCGTCTATCGGCCAATCCGCGAAAATGTCGCGATTTATACTGAGTTGTTCGCGCTCTATCGGCAGTTGCATGACGGATTCGGAACGGCGCACTGGAACGGACAGATGGGCAACGTCATGAAGGCGTTGTTGCGCCTCCGTGAGCAACAACGGAAAATCAGCCGCATTGAAGCGCTCTCAAGCGCTCCGTCGTCATGATGCCTGAAACTAGACGATCGTTAACTGGACGTTGCTCTCGATGACGCCCGTACCGATCGCGTACCGGGTAAGGCCCGCCGTGTCGTGGATGTCGAGCTTATGCATCAGATGGTCCCGATGCTTCTCGACGGTTTTGATGCTGATGCTGAGCGTTTCCGCAATTTGCTTGTTGGCTTCGCCTTCGGCAATCAGTTGGAGCACTTCCATCTCTCGCGAACTGAGTCGAGAGGTGTTTTCCGTGGCCACCCCCTTCCTGTTCAGTGAATCCTGCTGCCGCTTGCGGATGCGTTTGGCGACATCGGGACTGAAGAAGACATTCCCTTTTTTGACTTCCCTGATCGCTTCCGACAAGTAGTGGGCGGAGGTCTGCTTGATCAGGTATCCCGCAGCCCCTAACGCTGTCACATGATCGACGTAGACGTCATCATTGTGGGCGGAAAGAATAAGCACTTTTGCATCCGGAATGTTCTTTAAAATCTGCCGCGTGGCCTCTAAGCCGTTCATTTGCGGCATGGCGATGTCCATGATGGTCACATCGGGCCGGAGTTTACGGCTTAATTCAACGGCTTTTTGGCCCGTGTCAGCCTCGCCGATCACCTCGATATCACTCTCGGCTTCCAACAGTTTCTTTAGGCCTTCCCGGACGATCATATGGTCCTCAGCCAGCAGTACGGTGATGCGTTTTGAGGAGTTCATGGGAGAGCGTTCTCCTGAGTTTTGCTGTTGAACGGAATTTGGACGTGGATGGTCGTGCCTTTGCCCGTTTTGGATTCGATCATGAAGGTTCCCCCGACCATTTCTGCCCTTTCCCGCATGCCGATCAGACCCAAGCGTTTGTTTTTTTTGGCGTTCAGTATCTGTTCCACCTCGAAGGACTTGCCGTTGTCGGCGATTTCCACATGGACGGTCTCCCTGCATTTGCGGATGGCTACTTTCACTTGGCTGGCGTGCGCATGCTGGGCGACATTGGTGAGCGCTTGCTGGGCGATGCGAAAGAGCGCCGTACGCTGGTCGCTGTTCAGGTGCTCCACCTCGGTAAACGCCGTGAAATGCACATAGATCCCCATTTGTTTCATAAAGTCATTCAGGTAGGAATGCAACGTAATGATCAGGCCTAAGTCGTCAAGAGAGGTCGGTCGCAGTTCCCTGGCAAACCGATGGACGATTTCCACCGACTTCTCTACCAACCGTTGCGTCCTGATGATCTTTTGCCGTAGCATTTTCGGAGTGAGCGTCGTGTCTCGGGTCAAGGCTTCAAGGTGGACATTGATCCCCACGAGGGTTTGGGTGATGCCATCATGCAGTTCCCTGCTGATGCGCTTCCTTTCCTCCTCCTTCGTTTGCAGAATGCAATGGGATAACCCCCGCAACTCTTCTTGCATGAGACGGGACCGGTCCAACAATAGACGCTGGTCGCGCTCACTCTTTCTAAGGGACTCCTCCACCGCTTGACGCTGGGCAATCTCTTTCTTCAAGGCTTCGTTTGAAACTGAGAGGTTTTCCAAAAGGCGCTGAGCTTCTTTCGCTTGCTTTAGGGTCGTGATGTCCGAGACCGCCAATCGGCACCCTTTTGGGGATGCGTTGCGGGAGACCGCTGAGCTTCCGTGAAGGCAAGCCCAGAAAGGGGTGCCGTCCTCTTTTAGAAGTTTTATCTCGCAGTTATTTCCTGCGGCTCCCTCGAAAGTCTGCGCGAGGAAATCCAGAAAGATGGAGCGGCAAGGTGTCACAACAAAAAGCGAAAACAGCCGGTTGATGAGTCGAGACCGTTCTACGGCAAACAAGGTTGCTCCGGTCAGATTCGCCTCCAGAATTCGGCCCTGTTCATCCAAGAAAAAGAAACCGACCGGGGCGAAATCATACAGATCGGTGTATTTCTCCAACAGCGCGTCCGTCCGGTCGCGAGCCTCCAGAAGCTCGGCATTCTGCATCTCCAGCTCAATCTGGTGGACCTGCAATTCGTGGAGTAAGCACCGGATGTCGTTGGGTTTTATCTCCGCAACCTCGACGTGTCGAGCGTGCGGTCTGTTTTTCAGATCGGTTTCGGCGCGGCTGCGTAGTCCGGAAACGTCATGAGAGAGCTTTCTCTT
>CAZTDL010000203.1:0-7455 GCA_964612775.1 uncultured Lentisphaeraceae bacterium | reverse complement strand
AACGCCGTATAGTTGTCCCCGTTGCAGAAGTCGACGATGTCCGCTTGCGAAAGGGTGTTCGTTTCATCCGGGAAGTCGATCAGCAGGCAAAGTCCCGCCTTCGTGCCGACGGTGGTATAAGAGGGGGGGGACATGGGCGACGGACCTGCCGCCGCCGTCATTTCCGCCGTCTGCATGGCCGCCTTTTTCCGTTCCCACAGGACACTGTTTTCCATCGCGATATCCCAGCGTTTGAAACGGCTTTGAACCTGCTGCAGGATCGCCTCATTCCGCATCCGGAGATGTTTTGTCAGCCCGAGCGTGGCCGGATCGCCTTTGCCGACGTGCAGTGCGGTGGGGGCCAGTTGACCGTCGCCGGATAAAAGTTGGGCATACACATAGGCCTTCACGGCTTGGTCGAAGACGACGGTGTAGCCGTCGAGGCTCTCGAACACGGCATAAAATTCGTCGCCCTTGCCCCGGATTTCAATGGCTGTCCCGTCCGGTTGGACAAACGGGATCGTTCTTTCAAACGGCGCCGCCGTGACCCCTGTGATGAGACAGAGTGTCGCCGAGATAAGCGAAGGAACGAGACTCTTTCGCACGTTTTTCATACGAATCATATTGGGGTGAGGCCAACGGCCGATGCGGTTCAAAAACACTTGACCATATTGGGCGTGTGAACGTCAATCGTAAAGCCCGCGCGAAGTTTAAGAACGTGCGCCCGCATTCGACATCCCGAACCTCTTGGGTTAACATATTTGACCGTGTCTTCCTTGTCACAGCTCTTTACGAATCTGTTGACGCCGACCCTGCCTGTCAGGGCCGCGCGTCTAGCCGCACCGGCGTTGCCTGGAGCGGCTGCCGCGCTCACGGCGGCCGCCCTTGCGCACAAAGCGCCGGCCCGCTTCGCGCTGACGGTCACGCCGGGGCCGGCAGAACTCGAACGGGTCTATGGCGATCTTTGCGCGCTGGGCCGCGATAGCGGCGTGGACCCCGCGCTTTTCCCGCCGCAAATGGAAGAGGATGCCGAAACCGCAGGCACGCGTCTGGGAGTGATCCGACGCCTTCGTCAAAGAGCCGCGCAGGAAGACCGGCGCGCCAGGGTTCTTGTCACGTCGTTACAGGCGTTGCTTCAGCCGGTGCCCGATCCGGATGCCGTCGAGGAGTCCTCGGTGAATTTGCGCGTCGGGGCGCACTACCCGTTTGATGCGTTGGTTGAGCAACTTGTCGCCTCCGGGTATGAGCGTGTTATGGATGTGGATGCGCCCGGTCGCTTGGCGGTGCGCGGCGGCCTGCTGGACGTGTGGCCGCCCGCGACGCCCGCACCCTGGCGGGCGGAGTTCTTCGACACGGAGCTGGAATCGCTGCGCACGTTTGATCCGGTCACACAATGTTCGGTCGAGAAAGGCGAGTCGGTTTGGCTGCCGCCCTGTTCCGAAAGCGATCTCGCAACGGCGAGCCTCGTTGATCTTCTGCCTGCGCATGCGGTTGTGCTCTGGCTTGACCACGACCGCATTCGTGCGGGGACATCGGAACAGGGCCGGAAACCTCTGACGTGGGACGGGTTATCCGCGCGCATGGCCGCGCGCGGGCCTTGGCTACAGCTCTTTTCCGGCGACCCGCCGCCCGCGCAGACGCCGACGCTGCCTTTGCAGATCGCGGCGTTGCCCGGGCTCTCGGAACTCGGGGCCGAAGAGGCGCATCATCCCGAGCTGCTGGCACAGGCGCGGCAGCGGCTGCTGGTTGACTTTACGCATCGTGCCGAGGCGGGCGAGACGGTCATCGTCTATGCCGATACGGCCGGCACCTGCGAATTGCTGGCCCGCGAGCTCGGTGCCGACACGCGCGTGCAGATCCGACGCGCTTCACTCTCCGGCGGTTTCACGCTTCCCGGTCTTACCGTGGCGGCCCAGCCGGATCTCTATGCCGTGCGGAAACAGGCGTTGCGACGCCCCTTGTCGACAGCCTCCGCTGTGCGGGGCGGACGCGTGGAGAATGCCGCCGTTCTGGAGCCCGGCGACCTTGTGGTCCATATCGATCACGGCATCGGCCGCTTTATCGGTTCGACCGAGATTGAGGTGGATGGCGAGCGTTCCGAAGTCTTCACGCTCGAATATGCCGAGGGCGCGAAGCTCCATGTGCCGGTCTCGCATGCCCATCTGCTCAGCCGTTATGTCGGTGTGGCGGGTCATAAAGCGAAGCTCCATCGGCTGGGGGGCAAGCGGTGGACGAGGGAGAAGGCCGACGCCGAGCGGGCCGTCGCCGACCTCGCGGCGGCGCTACTGGAAACGCAGGCCCGGCGGCAGTTGGTTGAAGGTTTGGCCTTCAATCCCGAGCCGGTGTGGCTGAACGAGTTCGAGGCTTCTTTTCCCTATCAGGAGACGGCCGACCAGGTGACGGTGATCGCGGATGTCAAACGCGACATGGCCGCGTCGCGTCCCATGGATCGGCTGATTTGCGGTGATGCGGGATATGGCAAGACCGAAGTCGCCATGCGCGCGGCCTTTATCGCGGTGATGAATGGGCGCCAGGTGGCGGTGCTGGTGCCGACCACCGTGCTGGCCGAGCAGCATTACGAGACCTTTACGGACCGCATGGCCGACTATCCTGTCACAATCGACGTGGTCAGCCGGTTCCATGCCCCCGCCAAACGGAAGCGCATTCTTACCGACGTGCGAAACGGCCGCGTTGACATCGTGATCGGGACGCATGCCCTGCTCGGCAGCGACGTGACCTTCCAGAATCTCGGCTTGCTGATCATCGACGAGGAACAACGTTTCGGCGTGACGCATAAAGAGCGTTTGAAACAAGTGCGGCAGGTGGTGGATGTTCTGACGCTTTCGGCCACGCCGATCCCGCGCACGCTCTATATGAGCATGACCGGCGCGCGGGATATGAGTCTCTTGCAAACCCCGCCGCGCGAGCGCGTCTCCGTGGAAACCAAGGTCGCGCGCGATTCGGACAGCGTCATCTGCAGCGCGATCCGCCAAGAGCTGAATCGCGGCGGACAGGTCTATTTCCTCTACAACCGCGTGATGACGATCGGGCTGATGCGGCACCGATTAGAAAAACTGGTGCCGGAGGCGCGCATCGAGATCGCGCATGGCCAGATGCCCGCCTACACGCTGGCCCGCATCATGCGCGAATTCGAGTCGGGTGAAATCGATGTGCTGCTCTGCACGACGATCGTCGAGAGCGGGCTGGATATCCCGCGTGCCAACACGATTCTGATTCATCGCGCCGACCGGTTCGGCATCGCCGACCTTTATCAGCTTCGCGGGCGCGTGGGGCGTTCCTCCCAGAAAGGTTTCGCGTGGCTGTTGTTGCCGGAGTCCGGGCATGTGGACGAGGACGCGCGCCAGCGTATCGGGGCGCTGCAAAAGCACAGCGGACTGGGCGCGGGTTTCAATCTCGCCTTGCGCGATCTCGAAATCCGCGGCGCGGGCAATCTGTTGGGTGCCGCGCAGAGCGGTCATATTGCGGCGATCGGTTTCGGCCTTTACTGTCAGCTCTTGCGGCGCACGATCGCGCGCATGAAGGGTGAAACCCCTCCGCTGCTGGTGGATGTCGATTTGTCTTTCGATTTTCTCGATTTCTCGCCCGGGTCGATCGATCCGGAGAATTCGGCCTGTCTGCCCTACACCTATGTCGAGGATGAGGCGCATCGCATGATTCTGCATCGGCGCATCGCCGAAGCCGTGACGCAGAAGGAAATCCGTTTGTTGCGTAACGAGCTCGCCGACCGCTACGGCAAACCGCCGGAGGCCGTCCTGCGGCTTCTGCGTCTGTCTGAACTGCGCGTGCTGGCGGCGCAGAAAACGATCGGACGCATTGAAACGCGTGAGAACAAGATCTGTTTTTATAAACAGCGTGAACGCTCTCCTCTGCTGGTGAAAGGGCGTCTGCCGCTCTTGAAAGGCAAAAACACGGAGCAGCGTCTCGCCTGTATCTTTCGCGCGCTTGAGACGGTATGATTAAAACTGTGCGGATAATGTACACATTTTAATTGTCCGTTTTTACAAGACATGTCAAAACTGAAAGCGTACGATCTATCCATATCCTAAAAAACAGGATTTAGGATTTGATGTTGTGCAAGGCGCAACCACGATCCGGGCTTGCCGCAGAGAGAAAAACGGCGGGGACGGATGACGGCGGACGCCGAGAAAACAGGGAGGCTATGATGAACGTTCAGTCTGTGAAGGGGTTGAAGACGATTAGCGCCAACGTGGGCGGTTTTGCAAACGCGGCGGTCAATGAGGGAAACGGCGTGTTGCGGTTGGCGCCGAACTGGGTGCCCCGCTCTTTCTGCTATCCAGGACGTCGGCTGAAACTTCACCCGGCTGACCTGTTCGCTTTCGGCTTGAATCGCGGCGGCATCGATGAGCGTTGGTTCGGTTCTACGACCTAGGCGGCCAACGAGGGGCGCGTGCCGGATGAAGGCCTCAGTTATTTTGTCTTCGAAAACAAGCGCGCGCTGCTCCGAGATGTGGTGGCGGAACTCGGCGCCCAAATCGTGGGGCCGAAGATCTGGAAGAAATACAAACGCTGGCCGGTCTACAGCAAGTTCTTCGACAACCTCGGCCCGCTCCCGCACCATTTGCATCAGGACGACAAACTGGCGAAGCTGGTGGGCCAGGACGGCAAGCCGGAATCGTATTACTTCCCGGCGCAGAACAACAATCTCGGCGCGCGATTCCCTTATACGTTCTTCGGTCTTGTTCCGGGAACGACCAAGGCGGACATCGTCAAGTGCCTTAAGCGCTGGAATCAGGGCGACAACGGCATTACCGACATCGCGCCGGCTTATCGGCTGAAGGTCGGCACCGGCTGGTTCGTTCCGCCGAATGTCCTGCATGCGCCGGGCTCGCTCTGCACGTATGAGCCGCAGTGGGGATCGGACGTGTTTTCGATGTTCCAGAACCTTGTGGACCAGAACTACGTCCCATGGTCGCTGCTGGTCAAGGATGTGCCTAAGGAGAAGCAGCAGGATTTGGACTTCATCGCCGGCATGGTTGATCTCAAAGAGAATACCGATCCAAACTTTTATAAGAACCATTTCCTCGAGCCGGTTTTGGCGCAAGGTTCGGAAAAAGAGGGATATTTGGATTACTGGATCTGCTACGGCCGCGTGAAGGGGTGGCAGTGCGTCACCGCGAAGAGGCTGACGGTCCTTCCCGGCCAGACCTGTACGGTCAAGGACAACGGCGCGCACTGTTTGATCACGGTGCAGGGCGAAGGCACGATCAATGGTCAGCGGATCTCCAGTCCCAACATGATTCGTTTCCACGACATTACGGACGATGAATTTTTCGTGGTGCACGATGCCGCGCGTGCGGGCGTGGTGTACGAGAACACGTCGGCGACCGAGCCTTTGGAGATTTTGCGCTACTTCGGGCCCGAAGTGAATCCCGAAGCGCCTGAAATCGGAGGGGGAAAATGAGCAACACCTTCCCGAAACTGCACAATGCAACGTGGCCGGGCGTGGTGGGGAAAGGCCCCGGCACGCCGGAACCGGCCATCGATTTGCAGACCATGATCGACCTGACGGCCGCCGCAGAAGTGGACGGCGTGAAGTTTGACGGCATCGACCTTTTCGCATGCGCGCCGCATGTCGATATCGACTCCGCGGACGACGATCTTGCCCGTCTGGCGGACAAGGTGCGTGCCCGCGGTTTGGAAATCGGTTCGCTCGTGGCCCCCGTGTGGGGCCCCGCGGGTGGCGGCTCGGCCTTCGGCGACGATGCCGAGCGCGGACGGTTTGTCGAACAGGTCCGCAAGGCGTGCCGCATCGGCAAGAAGCTGCGCGAGCTGGGCGTGCGTCCGTCGGGCGTCGTCCGCATCGATTCGTCGGGGGGCGTCTCCGATTGGGCGAAGGATCCCTCGGGCAACACGAAACTCATCATCGACACCTTCTCCCGCGCGTGCGATGTGGCGGAAGAGTATGGCGAGTGGCTTGCCGCCGAAGGCGAGATTTGCTGGGGCGGCATGCATTCGTGGAAGGCGATGCTGGACGTGCTCGAAGGCGTTGATCGGCCCAAGACGCTTGGTTTCCAAGCCGATATGGCGCATACGCTGCTCTACATGTTGGGCTATAACGCGCCGGAAGCTCGGCTTGTGCCCGAGGATTTTGACTGGAGCGACACGGCGACCTTCCGTGCCGCCTATGCCAAGTTGGCGGCGGCTCTGCGCCCGTGGACGATCGATTTTCATGTCGCGCAGAACGACGCCACCGTCAAAGGGCAGGGCACGCACGATAAGACCGGACGGCACTGTCTGCCGGACGATCCGAACGGCAAGTTGGACATCACGTGGTGCGCGGGGCAATGGCTGAGGGACGAGAACGGTGAATTGACGCGTGCCATCCGGCACCTCTGCTGGGACGGCTGCATGTTCACAAACGAGGTGATGTGCAAACCCGACACATGGAACTCAATCCTGTCTGCCATGGTCGCCGTCCGCGCCGCTCATGGCTGGGACGACTCAACGCGGTAAATCAATAGCCGCGAAAAAACAACACGCGACATCCGCTTTTGTTTTTTCGCGGTTTACTCATCAGCATTTATCCTGCAAAAGGACACACCATGAAAACGCGCAAAGCACTCAACATCGGCATGGTCGGCACGGGCTTCATGGGCCGTACCCATTCGAACGCCTACCGCCGCGTGAACAACTTCTTCGACCTCGATTATACCCCCGTTCTGAAAGCCGTCTGCGCACGCGATGAGGCTAAGCTGAAAGTCTTCGCCGATACGTGGGGTTATGAATCCGTCGAGACCGATTGGCGCAAGCTGGTCGAACGCGACGATATTGACGCCATCGACATCTGTCTGCCGAACGACCTGCATCTGCCGGTCGCCAAAGCCGCTGCGGCGGCCGGCAAGATGGTGCTTAGCGAGAAACCGCTGGCCCGCAACGCCGTCGAAGGCGAAGAGATGTGCCAAGCCGTCGAAAAAGCCGGTGTCATGAACACCGTTTGGTACAATTACAGGCGCGTGCCGGCCGTTACGCTGGCAAAGAACCTTGTGGATGAAGGACGTCTCGGCCGTGTTTTTCATTACCGTGCGAATTTTCTGCAGGATTGGACCATCTCGCCCGATCTGCCTCAGGGCGGCAATGGCTTGTGGCGCCTTGATGCGGCGGCGGCCGGCAGCGGCGTCACCGGCGACTTGCTCGCGCACTGCATCGACACGGCGCTCTGGATCAACGGACCAATAGTATCCGTCACGGCCATGACCGAGACGTTTATCAAAGAACGGACGCACACGCTGACGGGCAAAGTCGAGAAAGTCGGCATCGATGATGCCTGCGCTTTTCTCGCGCGTTTTGCAAACGGCTCGCTCGCCATCTTTGAATCGACCCGTTACGCGCGCGGTCACAAGGCGCTCTATACCTTTGAGATCAATGGCGAACACGCCTCGCTTTCGTGGGATCTGGAGAATCTGCACCGCCTGCAGTATTTCGACCATGCCGACG
>CAZTDL010000202.1:0-7463 GCA_964612775.1 uncultured Lentisphaeraceae bacterium | reverse complement strand
CGTCGCGATCCGGAAGCCGCCGCCAAGCTGTTGCACGAGGGTATCGCCGCCCAAAGCTCGAAACAATTCGCCAAGGCGATCAAATGCTACCGCGACGCGCTGGCGGCGGATCCGCTCGCCTTCAACGCGGCGTTCGGAATGGGCATGGTCTACAAACGCCAGGGCCAACGCGCCGAGTCGATGGAGGCTTTCAAGCGTGCGGCCGCAATCAATCCCTGCCATCAGGACAGCTATCTGCAGTCGGCGGAGTTGGCGGTGCAACTGAAGCGATATGACGAGGCCGAGAAGATCCTTGATCGGGCCATCGCCCGCAGCCCCTACAGCCCGGCCAGCGCGGAACTCATGGTTCGCATCCGCCATGCCGAGTCCCGCTTGCCCGAAGCGCGCGCCTACGGCGAGTTTTATCTCTCGTTGCTGCGTGGGGACGAGAAGAAAAACAGCGCCGCTTTTGAGGCGTGGGTCAAGAAGCTGCCTACAAAATAGGCGGCAGATGGAGACGGTTCATGGCGACCTTGTTCAAGGAGTTCGGTCTCTTGGATTTTCTGGCCTTGGGAGCGCTCGCCTTTCTGGTGATCCGCGGTTTTATCCGAGGCGGCTCAGGCGAGATCGGGCGTCTCGTGGGCGTGCTGGCCGGTGTTTCGGTCGGCTACTTCGGCTTCACCCCGATTGCGCGGATGGTTCTTTCGGCGCAGATGTTCAGCACCAACCCGTATGCGGGGCGGATGATCGTCTTCATTCTGGTGCTGGTGGTTTGCATCGCCGTCTGGTTTGCGGTCAGCCGGCTCCTTACGGACAGCATTCGACTCGCGATCCCGCAGCCGTTCGATACCCTTCTCGGCGGCGTGATCGGCGGCGTCAAAGCTTTTGTGGTCGTGGCGGTTCTCTGCACGCTGGGCTTGCTCAATCCGCGCGAGAAAGCGCGTTCCCAGTTTCAGGAAGAGTCGGTAACGGTACAGAAAATCGCACCGCTGCTTGAACATTTTACCGCCGCCAAGCGTTAAATCATAAACGACGTTCGTTTTGGACGCAGACCGAGGGTCTGGAAGAAAGGGCCGCACGCGAAAGCGATTCGCCTGGGTGTGTCTTTTGAACGTGACGGGCCCGCTTTCGGGCGGGATCGCGCACATAACCCAGATTGTAAAGATGGATTACGCCGAACACACGGAAACAGATGACGCGGCACTCATGCTGAGGGTGCGCGCCGACAATGACCGCGACGCCTTCGCGGTCTTGGTGACGCGGCATCAGAAAATGCTGCTGAACTTTTTCGCGCGTTCGGGCGTTCAATACGACAGCGAAGATTTGGTTCAGCAAACCTTTTTGCGGCTTTATCGGTACAGAGACCGCTATGTGGTGACCGCAAAATTCACGACGTTCCTTTTTTTGCTGGCGCGGCAGGTATGGATCGACGAATTGCGGCGGCGGAAACGGAACGAGCGGCTGAAAGAGGGCCTCGCGGCAGAACCGCATCCCGGGTTTTCGGAGCCGCCGAGCGCCAGCGCGGGTGAATTCGGAGATGTGGATTTGGCGCGCGCACTGATGCAATTGCCGGAAGGTCTGAGGCAGGTGGTGGAGTTGGGCGTGTATCAAGACTTGCCTTATGCGGAGGTCGCGGAGATTTTAAAGATCCCGATTGGAACCGTGAAATCGCGCATGTTCAATGCGTTGGCCAAGCTTCGGGTATTCCTTGAGAAAGCGTGAAAAAAGCGCGATGCGGCCGTCACGGCGGGTGTGAGATGCGAAGAACAGTAAGACGACGGAAAAAACATGAACCTTGAAGCGCATTTGAGCGAACTGACGATGTCTGAAAGCGTGATCTTCCGCGCGCTGGTTGAACGGCTGCGTGCCGGGCCGGAGCATACGCCTTCTGCCGGTCTGACGGATCGCATCCTTGCCGCCGTCGACGAGGAGCGGTCGAGGCGGCAGGGCCGTGGCGGCGGCCGGAGACCGTCTTTCCCGTGGCGGCGGGTCGCCGCCCTCGCGGCCGGTCTCGTCGCGACGATGACGCTTTTTTATGCCGCCGACCTTTTTCACGCCGGATCGCCGGTCGTTCCCCCGTCAGCGGGGATCGGCTGGCTCGCCGCAAACCAGGAGGCGGACGGTACTTGGGATCCGGTCCGGCATGGCGGTGCCGCCCCGTATTGGCCCGCGCTGACCGCTCTTTCTGCCCTTGCGTTGGCCCGTGCTCCGGAACCTTATGCGGCGAACATCGGACGGGCGTGCAAAGCCCTCGCCGCGCTGCAGATGTCCGACGGCGCGTTTGGCGGACAAGGCCGTTCCCAATATTACAATCAGGCGATCACCACGTTCGCGCTGGCGTCGCTTTATCCGCAGTGCCCCGAGCTGAAACCCGTGCTCGAAAGGGCCATCGGTTTCATCCAGGCTCGGCAGACCGTCGAGGGCGGCTGGGATTACGAGACCGCTTCCGAAGGCAACGCCGCGATCACCTCGTGGCAGGTGCGGGCGTTGGCCTGCGCCGCGGAACAGGGTTTCGACGGCGCGAATATTCCTCTGCGAAAAGCTTTGCGCTGGCTTCGCGGCATCACGCGGAACGACGGCAGCGTGGCGTATCATCGCAATTCCGCGATACGCTCCGACAGCCTAAACGCGCTGGCGGCTTATGCGTTGATCACGGCGGGCAAGGCCTACCCGGAACTGCCCTCTCTGGGACAGCATATGGCCCATGCGTTACAGTCCGAATCCGATTCGCAGACCCGCACCGACTGCTATCGCGATTACGCCAAGGTGATGGCCTTTGAGGCGGCAGGCGCGCGTCGGCAGGCCGACGTCGTCCGCGGCGACATGCTGAAACGCCAGGTGGCCGGCGACAGCGACCAATGGGACGGCGTGGGCGGAAAATTATATACAACGGCTCTGACGGCGCTCGCGTCGAGACGATAGAGACCGCGTCCTTTCAAGGTCATAAGAGCATCCCCGCCATGTATCCCGCTTCTCTTTTTGCTGACCTTTTACCCTCGCTCGGCATCACGCGGTTCCGCGTGGTGCCGGTTTCGCGGATCGTTTTCTCATCCGCCTTTCGCGACCTGTGCGCCTCGAACCAATGCGGTAAATACGGCACCAATTGGGCCTGTCCTCCCGGCGTGGGATCATTCGGCACGCTGGTCGCGCGGGCCCGACGGTTTTCGTTCGGGTTGGCGATGCAGACCGTATGGCCCATCGGGGACAGCTTTGATATAGAGGGTATGCTCGCGGCGGGCGAAAAACACAATGCGTTGATCCGTCATGCCGTTGAAACGCTGTTGCCGAAGCTGGAAGGGCGGGAAACGTTGACGTTGAGCGCGGGGGCCTGTGCGATATGCGCCACCTGCACGTTTTCCTCCGGCGAACCCTGTCGCTTGCCGGGGCAGGCGATCTCTTCACTCGAAGCGTATGGCATCGATGTCGCTCAGTTGATCGCCGACAGCGAACTTTCCTATACCCACGGACCGAACACGGTTTCGTACGTGGGGCTGTTGCTCTTCTAAACGTTCGCGAATATGCGGTATACCGGCCGTTTGACGGTTTCCTGCGGCGTGAAACGGAGCGTTTTGACGTCCGTTCAAAAGGACGGCAATGCCAAGGAATCCATCGTTTCGTCCTGTCTTTTGACTTGCATGTCCTGTCGTTTCTTTGTATAAGAATTTTGTTTATTCGGATGGTGTTTAAACAAAGAGGGAGCAACGAAAAGAAAATTGCCGTTTGCTCTTGTCCGATAGGAAGGGAGATGTTAACATGCTCACCCTTTTCTAAAGGAGTAACGGTTATGTCCAGAGTATGTGAAATTTGCGGTAAGGGTCCGAAGGCGGGCAACACGATTGTTCGTCACGGTCTTGCCAAAGCTAAGGGTGGCATCGGTTTGCACACGACGGGAATCACCAAACGTCGTTTCATGCCGAACCTTCAGAATGTCCGCGCAAAAACGAGCGAAGGCTCGGTTTGCCGCATGACGGTTTGTGCCGGCTGCATCAAGCAGGGCAAAGTCGTCAAGCCGTAAACAGGCGGATTTTGGCAGACGCGAGGCGATCGGGAGTGCGGGCATCGAACCTCATCCGGCAGGAGGTCTTTTATGAAGAATGATCCGACGGATCAGAGTGCGCCCAAGGCCGAAGAGGCCGAGGAAGAGGCGCAGTCTCCGGATGTTGAGACGGAAGAAAACGAAAACGATGAAATCCGTGCGACGGATATCGTTTTCGATTGTCCGCATTGCGGCCACAACCTCGCCATCGATTATCGTGGCGCGGGTCTCCAGATCAACTGCGTGGCCTGTGAACAACCGGTTCTCGTGCCGATTCCCGACGGCATGAAGATTGATGACCTTGATCTTTCTGCCGGTGATTTGTTGACGCAGCTTTTCCAGACGCGCCGCATGTTGCTTAAAAGCGAACAGCGCATCGCCGAGTTGGAAGAGACGCTCAACAGCATCAAGGTGCGACGGACGGAACTCGAAAAATCGCGCATGACGACCCTTCACCGGTGTGCTGAATTGGTCAGCATGTGCCAAGAGGCCCTCAAGCTTCAAAACGATACGGCAACGACGCTGAATCGCATGGTCGCTTTGATTGCCGAGGAGCAGCAGCGTTAAGGGATGTCTGTCAACACCCTCATTATCGGCGGTGGTCCTGCGGGGCTCACCGCCGCTTTTTTTTCTGCCGGACCCACGCTGGTGATCGATCGCCTGCATGCCCCCGCGCGTAAGTTGCTGGCCACGGGCGGCGGTCGCTGCAGCCTGACCCATGACACGGATGCCGAGGGTATCCGCGACGCTTTCGGGCCGCAGGCGCGTTTCATGTTGTCGGCGTTGCACGCGTTCCCGCCTGCCGCGATCCGCGCGTTCTTTCAGAGTTTGGGCGTAGAAACCTGTATCAAGCCCGACGGGTGCGTTTTCCCCGTTTCTCAGCAGGCCGTCGATGTGGTCCGCGCTCTCACTCAGGCCGCGCATGCCGGTGGAGCCGAAATCAGGTGCGGCGTGTGTGCCAAACGCGTGATGATCGAATCTCTCGGACACCCCGTCGACGGCGGGCCGGAGCGTGGCGTCTGCGGCGTCGAAACCTCTCAGGGCATCCTTCATGCCCGACACGTGATCATCGCGGCGGGCGGGCAATCCTATCCGACGCTCGGATCCGACGGTTCCGGTTTTGAAATGGCGCGCGCCGCCGGCCTTGCCGTCGCACCGCCGGTTCCCGCGCTCGCCGGCCTCGTCACGCTGGAAACGTGGCCGGGCTCGCTGGCCGGTATCGTCTTGGAAAACGGCGGCTTGCGGCTGGATGCCAAAGGCGCGCCGAAAAGGCCGTTGACCGGCCCCGTTCTTTTCACGCACAAAGGGCTTAGCGGTCCGCCGGCACTTGATCTCTCGGGCGAAATCGCCGCGCGGCTTGCCGCCGTCCAGGCGGACAAACGCCCGGCGGAACCGATAACCCTCCGTCTTTCTTGCAGGGCGGAGCGTTCTGCGGCGGACTGGCGTGACCTGTTCGGGGACTGGCGAACCCGTCATGGCGGGCGGGCGCTGCACAATCTGCTCTCGGGCGAGATGCCCCGCGCGTTGGCCTCGGTTCTCTGTTCCCTCGCGGGTGCACGGGATGTGGCGGCCGCGCGCGCCAAGAAGGTCGTTTTGGAGACCTTGGCCACAATCTGCGCCGACGCGCCGTTGCATATCACCGGAACGGAGGGTTGGGACCGCGCGATGGTCACGCGCGGCGGCGTGGCGCTGAGCGAGCTGCATGCCGCAACGCTTGCCTGCCGCCGCATCCGCGGACTCTATTGCGCGGGCGAAGTGGTGGACCTCGACGGCCGTTGCGGCGGCTATAACCTGACGTGGGCTTTCGCCTCGGGCCGCTTGGCGGGCCTTTCGACTCACCGCGATCCCTCTGGCGCAGGCTGAACGGAAACGGTCGCCGGCGTCTCGCCTCCGCCGCGTTTTTCTTCACCGACAATCCGATACGGCGGAACAATAAAGCCGGTGCTTGAACGTTCAAACGAATATACGCTGCCCATAGGATTCTCGTACACAAGGAGACTGTTCATGCGTTGCGACATCGCCTTCCGTTTACGATCCACGGCCTTCTTGCTTTTTTTCGCACTCGGCTCCACCTCTGACGCAAAACCCAACATCGTCATGTTTGTGGCAGATGATTTGGGTTTTGCGGATTGCGGCGTCACGGGTTGCAAAGACATCCCCACGCCCAATATCGACGCGCTCGCTAAAAACGGCGTACGTTTCACCCAAGGCTATACCTCCGGCTGCGTCTGCAGTCCCACGCGCGCAGGACTCGTTTCCGGCCGTTACCAGCAGCGTTTCGGTTTCGATGCCAACGCCGAGGGCCAGAGCGAAAAGGATAAGGAGCCGCGCGCGCTCGACATCGCTCAGATCACCTTCCCTCAGCGGATGAAGGCGCTCGGTTATGCCACGGGCATGGTCGGCAAATGGCACCTCGGCGCTCAGGACGGTTATCTTCCCAATCAGCGCGGTTTTGATTTCTTCTACGGCATCCTTCCCTTCGGCTTGGCGGGCAAAGGCCTCAACGGCGAAACGCCGCCGCCGGTGTACCGAAACGCCGCCGTCACTGAAACGCCAGGGAATCACATGGAAGCCTTCTGCAACGAGTCGCTGTCATTCATCGAAGCGCATCAGAAAGAACCGTTTCTGCTCTATTTGGCTTTCACCGCTGTCCATGGTCCCTTCGTCGGTCCCCAGCCTTGGCTGGACAGGCACGATGCGGCAGCTCCCGCAAGCCGCCGCAAATACGGCGCCGATCTGCGGCAGATGGACGACATCATCGGCCGGGTCATGTCGCGCCTGCGCGAGCGCGGTCTGGAGGAGAACACGCTCGTCGTCTTTTTCAGCGATAACGGCGGGCCCGGCGGCGTAGCGCGCAACGATCCTTATCGCGGAACCAAATGGACGCTCTGGGAAGGCGGTATCCATGTGCCTTTCATCGCACAATGGCCGGGACGTTTTCCCGCCGGACGCGTCCTCGATCAGCCGGTCATTCAAGTGGATATTCCCGCCACCGCCATCGCCGCCGCCGGAGTCGCGCCGGATCCCTCATGGAAACTCGACGGGGCCAACCTGCTGCCGCTGTTGGAGGGAAAAACGGACGCCGCACCGCATGATGCCCTTTTCTGGCGCTTTGGCGTGCAATACGCGGTGCGGCAAGGCGAGTGGAAGCTGGTCAAACCCCATATCGACCAAGCTCCGCGTCTCCACAACCTCGTCCAAGATCCCGGCGAGCAGACCGATCTTGCGGCGCAGAATCCCGCAAAGGCTAAACAGCTTCAGGCCCTCTGGGACACATGGAATGCGGCTAACGAACCGCCGCGCTGGACGGACGCCCGCTGGAACGGCGATGGCGGCCGCGCCAAGAAAGCGAACAAGAAAAAAAACGGTAAAAAGAAGGGGGCTTAAACCGTGCCCGCCCGTTTATGAAAGGAGCCTCCGCATGAACTCCGTTTTCCGTCCGCTGGCC
>CAZTDL010000201.1:0-7518 GCA_964612775.1 uncultured Lentisphaeraceae bacterium | reverse complement strand
CCTAAAATTGTTTGAGCCCATGGCGCGGCGAGGGAGGCTGAAGCGTCTTCGATTAACACCGCAACGGAGTTGTTGGCCGTGATTGCAGTGCCGCTGGAGTTGCCGTTCAGCGTGACTTTGAATTGCCGTGCGGCTTGGGGGGTGTCGGTGTTGATGATCGGCACCGAGAACGTTTTTGCGCCGGTTTCGCCATCTGCCCACGAGAGGGTGCCGCTGGTTGCTGTGTAGTGTGTCCCGGCGAATGCGGAGGAGTCTGCGGTGGCGTAATGCACGGAAACGGCTCCAGTCAGGCCTCCGAAGCGGTTAACGGTGACGATGGCGTCGCCGCCGCTTTTATCGATTTTCATTCGTGTTGCCGCCAGATCGAAATGCCCCGCAATCGCTTCGAAAGAGACTTCGGGTGAACAGGCTGATTCGCCTGACGCGTTTGTGGCGACGACACGATAATAGTAGACGTTGCCGTGGGAGAACGGTCCCGTATCGGCATAGGTGGTGATGTTTGCGTCGGCGACTCCGACCCGCGCGAAGGTGCCGCTTGAATTGATTTTGCGTTCGATGGCGTAGCCGGTCTCATTGTCGGCATCAGCCCATGTGAGCGTTGCGAGGACAGCGCCGGATTGCGTAATGCCCAGTGCGGTGGGGTTGTTCGGCGTGACGGTATCTCCTCACCGGGCGATCACCGTGATAGGGGCGCCTACGCTCAGGTTATAATAGGTCCCGCCGGGGGCGTTTTCCCTTTTCAGCGTGCGTACGAAATAGGCATAGCGTGAATCGGCGATTACGTTTGTGTCGGTAAATGTGGTGTCGGTGAGCGGCTCCGCATGGAGACGTAGATAGGGGCCTGTGTTTGTGGCCGCGCGATAAACATAATAGCCTTGCAGATTTGTCTCTGTTGAACCTGACCATGCAAGGTTGATCCGGGTGTTTGCGCTGGAGGCCCTCAGGTTTCGAGGCGGCTCGACTATGTGAAGGCGCAGCGCGGGGTCACCCATGAGGCCACAGTGTACCCCTGAATAGCTGTTGGGCTGATAGCTGACTCCCCAGAAATGGGAATTATGCGACATCATGGTCGCGAAGCCGACCGTTTCTCCCATGCCGAGATGATGCATGAAACGGGCGGGTCGACCGCCCCAGAAGCAAGTGAGCCCTAGCGAATCGGTTGTGGCATTGCCTGCGAGAGGCGCGCGCAGGAAGTTGTTCGCTGAGTCCCAGTCTCCGAAATAACTGCCGAAGAGACTTGTAAATACTGCGCGGCTGGGTTTGAGGCCGAAGTCCACGGTATTGCCTACGGTGTCGGCACTCTCATAGCTTCCGCCGCCGTTGCCGTAACCGACAAGGTAGTCTTTTCCGCCCGCATAAGAAGCCGAGAACCATTGTCCGCTGGGAGCCTCATCGACTGTTGTCCCAACGGCGGAAAACATCCAACTCCATCCTGAGATGGCGAACGCCTCACTGCCGAATTGTCCGAAACCGTCACGCATGACACTTCGGCGAGGAATGGCTGCGTACGGGCCTTGCTTATGGCGGAAGTTGTGGGCTTTTTGAAGGTAACGACGCAGCAGCATGGTTTCTGTCGTTGCGACGGATGGCGCGCGCGTCATGCTGTGAAGGTCGACGCGCCCGACCATGAGCTCTTCCGCGCTGGGGAGATAATTTTGATCGAACTTGCCGTCTCCCGGAATGTTGTCATTGTTGGTTCTGGACGCCACCGTATTGCTTACGGATGAGTCCGTCCACGTGCCATCCATGTCACCGTAATAACCATCCGCAGGCCACGCGCCGACATGGTCGCCATGCCCATCCGGCGCGATGTTTCCGGAATAAGGTACGGGCACATGGCCGAGCAGATAGACCATCTTGACGTGGGCGGGATCGACTGTGTAGGCCGACTTGATCTGAGCCTTGATGTTGGCGGCGGTATCGGTACGTAAGGCCGTTAATGTCTGGACGGTCCATCCGTCGCCTGCGAGGTCGGTCTGAAGTTGCGTGATTTCGGCAGCGAGCGGGGCGACCATCGTGTTGTCTATGACCAATAGCAGCGTACCACGGTTCTCGGTTGCGGGCACGTCGATTCCGGCACTGAGATAGCCAATGGCAGGGGAGGGGGAGATGCCTGAAAACGTGCGCTGCATCCAGTATTCGTATTCCACACCGTACATTGCCGTGGTGTCTGCATACGAGGTCGCGTTTGATGCCAGTGAGGCTTGAAGATCCCAGTTTTCGCCGGTCGAATTTTTGAGTCGTCTGTATACTTTCTGGGCCGCGATTTTACTTTGCTGGCGCTGGGTCCATGAAAGCGTGATCCTCGGCGTGTTGCTGGATACGATCGCCTTCATGTCGACGGCAAAATCACGCGGGGTTTGAGCGAACACCATTGATACGCAAAAGACACCTGAAACGGCAATCAGGATACAGTTTCTCTGATATTTTGATGAGTGAAGATGTGCCATCATAAAAGATGTCTACGCGAGACACTCCTCTTCATTTAATTACGACACACGAACCGTTAAATAACACTACCAAATAAAAAACTATCGAAAGTATACTAAACTTGTAGTGTAAGTCAACGGGAACCATACGGCACACAAAAAAGGGTCGGCGAATAATGTCAGGTCACCGCAGTCTTGTGTCGCGCGTAAAAAACGTGATTGTGACAGGCCTGTGATTAGGAGCGCGCGAGCTGTCGGAAAGCCTCGTAAACGGTGATGGAAACCGCATTTGCGAGGTTGATGCTGCGTGCGTGTTCTCCGGGCATCGGGATTCTAAAAAGACGGTCACTGTAGCGACTGTAGAACTCTTTGGGCAGTCCGCTGCCTTCATTTCCGAAAACGAGTACGTCTTCCGGTTGAAATTGACACTCGAAAAGTGAACGTTTCCCATGCGTGCTGAGAAAGAAAAGACGCGGAGGATGCCGTGCGAGAAGAAAATCATCCCATGAGTCATGGACCGTCAGACGCAGATGTTCCCAGTAATCCAGCCCTGCGCGTTGCAGGTATTGATCGGAGAGATGGAATCCGAGCGGGCGGATCAAGTGAAGAGAACAGTCAAGCCCCACGCAAACGCGTCCGATCGCGCCGGTGTTGTGAGGGATTTCGGGTTTAATGAGAACGATATGGATTGGGAACATAAAAAACTCAGAGATTTTTAAGATATTCGGTTTCGAGGTCTCCTCCTCGCGAGACGCTTGTGATTCCGCATTGACGTAACAGCTCCGGGAGCAAACGAGCATTGATCTCCTCGGGGGTTGATTGGGCCGGATCATATCGGCAGGCGAGGGAGGATGTTGCGATATTAAACGTGAGGGATGTGTCGGGGACGGCGAGGGCCAGCGCTTGAAAATTTATCGGTTCTGCGGTTATTTGATAAACGAGCGTGTTGGTTCTTCCGACGATTTCGTCTAAGGAAGAAACCCGAATCGTCCGGCCTTTCTCAACGAAGGCGACATGGTCACACATCACTTCGATATCGTGCAAGTTATGCGAGCTGATCACAAGGGTCTGGCGACCACGGCGGCGAGTCAGGAACGAACGCATGTGGGCAAGTTCGCGAGGATCAAGTCCGCTGAGAGGCTCATCGAGCAGGACCACCTCAGGAAAACCGATAAAACACTGCGCGATCATGACGCGTTTACGCATGCCATGCGAGAGCGAGCGGATGGGGGAGTTGCACCGGTCGCCGAGATGGACTTCGTCGAGCATGGCGATTGCGGAGCGGTGTGCCTCTTTGCGTGTGAGTCCCTGAAGCAGACCGTAATGCGTCAACAGTTCCAACGGCCGGCTTTCGAGCGGCAGCTCCGAGTCCTGAGGCAGAATGGTCATTCGGCCGCCGTGGATGGCGGGATCGAAAGGCCCACACCCCAGCAGGTTGATTGAACCCGCTGAGGGACGCAGAAAGCCGGCAACCGACATCATCCATGTTGTCTTGCCTGCGCCGTTTGGTCCGATCAGCCCAAGCATGGCGAATTGCGGCACAGCGAGCGTGAATCCGTCCAGCGCCCGGCGTGCGCCATAGCGTTTAACGAGTCCGGTTGTGTCAATCGCGTTGTTCATTGTTACACGTCGCGCTTACTGAAAACGGCGTACCCCGCCAAGAGATAGCAAAAACCGAGGGTTATGAGATAAGCGGTACCGGTCACGAGCGGTGCGGCGGCATTGCGCCACATATTCATTTTGTATTCGTCGGGGAATAACACGCCGACATAAGGTAAGAAAGAACGCCATCCGGTATCTGTTGTGAAATGCCGTATAAGCAGCGAAACGACAAAACAGACGGTGATCGCGATGATGCCCATGACGGTTGCTTTACTGGCGGAGCGTGTGAGGTGCGACAGGCCCATGGCAAGGCCGATGAAGGGAATGGAGTAGATCCATGCACGCACGGACCACTGGAGAATGTTGAGGAGCAGATCGGGTGCGCCGGATCCCGACAGCCGATACTTTGCTACCGCATACGCACCTATCCCGCTGAGGAAAAGAGCGAGTCCGATCATGAGCGTTTGACCGATAAACTTACCGAGCGACCAACTGACCCGCGATGTTCGGAAGACCACGTATCGCACGGCACCGGAACCGAGGTCTTCGGCGATACGGTTGCCCGCCACAAGAACAACGAGCAGCGGCGTGTAAAAGAACGCGAACCATGCGTATATCAGTTCAACCGGATGCTTCCCTGTTATGTCCCTGAGCACGAGGTCGTTCTGTGTTATCTGCTTCATCATCCGCTGGAAAGGTTTGGATTTCCACAAGGTTGTGGAGACAACCCCCGCCTGTTCCGACGGCGGTAGCTGCAACAGCGTCGCGAGCTCATTTTCCAACTTGTGAAGAAGGTTGATCGACCAGTGCATGTTGCAGAGGGCGGCTGCCATGTAGAGCAATAACACAACCAAGGCGCGACGGCTACGCAAGGCATCGAACCATTCGTAGCAGGCGACGCGCCACGTCTGGCGCAAGCCGTTCATTTGTTTTCACCCCGACTGCGGCGTCCCCCTGGCCCCGGTAACTTATCTAATTTGTCTTGGACAGCGATTAGCGGTTCCGCCACGCCGGGGTCTATGAAGTCGGTCAGTTCAATCTTGGCTGACTCGCCTTGCTGTTCTTCGGGAACGATGGCATTGATGTCATCGTAGGTTTTAACAAGCGAAGTGGTCATTTCATTGATGAAGCGTGTGCCGAGTTCCGGTGTGAGCTCGTCGCTGTTTGCCAAAGCGTCGGCAAGGCCTTGCATCGACGCATAGAGCTCCTCGTTCATGGCGTTGATTGAAGAGTCGAAGAGGGCGGTTGCGTCTGTGGTGAGTTTGAGACGCTGGATCCATTGGGCACGGGCGATGTCCACGCGCGTCTTCCAAAGTTCTTTGGCCTCGTCAATACGTGCGCGAAGGTCTTCGGGCGATACGGGCATGTTGGATTGGGCTGAGAGTTGAACGGCGGTCGCGTTTGTTGATGTCGTTGCGAGCGGCGGCCGGTTGGTTCCGTTCCCGCCGATTTCGGAGGCTTGGGCGGCGCTTGCCGCGATAACGGGTTTGTGTGTGTGTTGTTTGGCGCGATCAGGAATTTTCACCATACGCGTGAAAGTGTCCATGCGCGAATCCTTCTCGCGGCTGGCGAGCTTCTTGCTCATTTCCGCGAGATCCTTTTGAGTGGCACGAAGTGCTTCTCGGGGTGCCCAGCCGCCAATAATGAGGCCGAGCAAAAGAACAAACGGCAAAAAAATGACAAACTTCATATACGTATGTTACACGAATACGGATGTGCGCGTTACAAAAAACCGATGATCGCATGAGATCCGTTTTGGGGGGGATGTCAACTACAATTAGCAGGATTGTTTCGTGGAACATGCGGTTTTTGCGTAACGTGTGCGTTACGGCCAAGGGTGTGATAAAAATCTATATCATGCTTATGATTAGTGAGTTAGGTGGGTTGTTTGGAAACCGTGCAAAGGTTGACGGCTTGTCAGAATGGTCTGAATATGCTAATTACCGTACTTCATCTATGGGACGCAGTCCGCATGAGCGGATAAAGTGAGGATCATTTTGACGGAGAGGGAAGCACTCATCGCTATGAACCGGATTTCCGGTTTGGGAGCCATCACGGCCAGACGGATGGTGGAGCGTTTTGGTTCACTCGCATCCGTTTTTCAGGCGTCCGAGAGTGATCTTTTAGACGTTCCGGGTATTGGCCCCGATAGGGCCCGGCTGCTTTGCGAGGAGTTGAGACGGGGAAGAGCTGATGATGAGCTTGAACGCGCCTCTCAAAAGGGTATCAAACTGGTGACGTGGACGGATGAGGGGTATCCTGACCTGTTGAAACAGATCGCTGATCCGCCGATGGTGCTATATGTGGCTGGGTCAGTAGATGTGCTGAACGTGCCGTCGGTCGCCGTGGTCGGGACACGGCGTCCGACGGTTTATGGGCGGGAGACGGCTCGGCGTTTTGGTTTCCAGTTGTCGAGTGCCGGATACTCGGTCGTGAGTGGACTCGCGCTGGGCATTGATGCCGAGGCGCATACCGGCGCGGTACAGGCGAAGGGACGTACCGTGGCTGTTCTCGGCGGTGCTTTGGACTGCCTTTTCCCAAAAGAAAACGCGGGGTTGGCGAGGTCGATGGTTGAACTCGGCGGCGCTGTGGTCTCCGAGTATCCTTTCGGACGTCAGCCGGATCGGCAGACGTTTCCGATGCGAAACCGGATCGTCAGCGGCCTCTGCAAAGGGGTTTTGGTCATAGAAGCACCTTCTAGCAGCGGTACCTTGATTACAGTGAATCAGGCTTTGGATCAGAATCGTTGTGTGATGGCCGTGCCTGGGCGAATTGATTCTCCGGCTTCGCAAGGATGTCACAAGTTGTTACGCGAAGGCGCGCGTCTCGTGACGGACGTTGAGGATGTGATTGAAGAAATGCAGGATTTGATGCCTGGGCTGAAGCGGTCGCCGAGCCAAACGAGTGCGGTCGTAACGCATGCTGTTGAGAAGCGTCCGCAGTCTCTCCTGTCAGCCGAGGAACATGCTGTGATGTCACGGATATCGACCGAAAGCTTGGCGGTGGACGAGGTCATCCGCGCCAGCGGGCTGGATGCCGGCAAAGTGAATGCATTGTTAGTTGGTTTGCAGATCAAACGGCTGATCCGGCTTTTGCCGGGGGGGTGTGTCGTGCGCCGTGCCGATTGATGTGAAAGGCCTTGTGTTTTAAAGGAAGCGAAAATGGGTAAGAAACTGGTTATTGTGGAGTCGCCTGCAAAGGCGAAGACCATCGGGAAGATTCTCGGTTCGGGATATGTGGTGAAATCCTCAGTGGGGCATATCCGCGATTTGCCGGAACGTACGCTGGGGGTGGATATTGAGCATGGATTCACGCCGAAATATGTGTATTCAAAGGGTAAAGCCAAAGTTGTTGCCGAACTGAAGAAAGCGGCTAAAACCTGTGATGAGATCTTTCTTGCGCCCGATCCGGACCGCGAGGGGGAGGCCATCGCATGGCATTTGCAGGAGACGCTGGCGGACGTATCGCAAGGCAAGCCTATTCATCG
>CAZTDL010000200.1:0-7566 GCA_964612775.1 uncultured Lentisphaeraceae bacterium | reverse complement strand
CGGCGCTGAAGCGGGCCGCTTGGTTGAAACTCTTTTCAAGTCGGTCTAGCATGCCGTTGAGCACCTCTATCATCGCTTGAAATTCGCGGTCGGCATCGGGAACCTGGACACGTTGGCTCAATCCTTTTGCCGTTATGCCGGCGGCAATACGGGTGAGAATTCTGACCGGGCGCAAGGCCTGCTCCGCCAAAAGCCAGCCTCCGGCGGCGAGCAGGAATAGTCCAAGAGGACAGGCGACAGAAAAGGCGGTTCTGAAACGCTTGAATTCGGTTTGAAGTCCGGCGGTGTCTGTGCCGATCAGTAAGGTGGTGCCATGGTTGCATGCCGCTACAAATCGCCATGTCTTATTGCCCGCTCTGAGCGTGGAGAACAGCGGTTTTGAGAGCGGGCGCATATGCGGCGGCGGTTCGTCGTTCAGACGAAACGGATGAACGTTCGGTGGCGGTCGCTCTTGCCGTTCGGGGGGCTCTTCCGGCGGCGGCAACGCGAAATCCGTATCCTTGAATGCGGCAGGCCAACGGGGGGACACGTATACGGTTTTCCCGTTTCGGTCGATGACCTTGACAAGAAACGGTCTCTGGTTATTCTCGCCGTAAAGGAATGAAAGATTTTCTTCAAACAGGGACCAGTGCTCGGGCGGGAAAGGTCTGCGCATCTGGCTGTCGGAAAGCGCGACGAGATGCCGGTCAATCCGCTCGTTCCCGACACGACGGATGACGGACATGAACAGCATGGCAAAGGCGAGCAGAATTACGCCTGAGGTGCAGACCGCGAAAAGCGCCATTTTCAGTTTGAAGGAACGCAACATGAAGGCTACACCTTCCGAATGCGGTAACCGACACCGCGGACCGTTTCAATGAGCGGCGCGTTCGAGTCGTCGTCGATCTTTTTGCGGAGTCTGCGGATGTTGACGTCCACAAGATTCGTTTCCGGGTCGAAGTCGTAACCCCACACGTGCTCCAACAGTTGGGTGCGTGTGTAGACTCGTCCCGTGGTTCGCATGAGATGTTCGAGCAGGCTGAATTCGCGTGCGGTCAATTCGATCTCGCGTGCGCCGCGTTTGACGTGCCGTTGCATCAGGTCCACCGTCAGATCGAGAACCTGAAGGAGCCCGAGAGGGGCGCCCTTTGTGCGTCGCGTGACCGCGTGGATGCGGGCGATCAGTTCCTCGACGTAGAAAGGCTTGGTGAGGTAATCATCCGCGCCGAGGTTGAGCCCGTCAATTCGCTCGTTGAGCTCTGTGCGTGCGGTAACCAGAATGACCGGTACCGCGTTTTTTCGCTCACGTAAACCGCGCAGAATGCTGAGTCCGTCTCGTCCCGGCAGCATAATGTCCAGTACGATGGTGTCGTAAGGGCGGGTGGTGGTCAAGGTAAAGGCCTCGTCGCCGTTGCCGCATACCTCCACGTTGAAACCCTGCTCTTCCAGCCCTTGGCGGATGAATCCCGCGATTTTACGCTCGTCTTCAACCACAAGAATTCTCATGCGGACATGTTAACCCCTCGTCACATGATAATTCCAGTCCGCAATGATGACAGTTTCGTCATGTTCCGGACTGGGCGGTTTCCGCAGGCGGATCGGGGCGATGCCTCATTAGGGCCTGGCGCAGGTGCGTGGCTCGCGCTTCACCGTCAGAATAGCATTCGATAGGGGACCATATCGGAGGGTGAAAATCCGTGTCGGGCATAGAAACGCCGCGCATCGGTGTTCATCTTATCCGTCAGCAGGGTGATGCGGCCGTATCCGCTTCGGCGGGCAAAGTCGATCACGTGTTCAAGCAGGGCGGCCCCATATCCTCTGTTGCGGCAGGCGGGGCGGACCACCAGATCTTCAAGCAGGAGCACGTCGCCCCCACAGGCCGTGCTGACGAGCAGTTGCACGTTGACCATTCCGAGAATCGCCGCACCTTTCCTCAAGACAAAAACGCGTCCGCGCTGATGGTTGGCGATGAGCTGCCGGAACGCGTCCGTTTGTTTTTTTTCGTCGGGGAGAAACTCTTGTTCCTGCGAAAAGAGGATTCCGGCCAACTCGCAGAGTTGGGGAATGTCCGTGTGCTCGGCTTCATCAATTACGATCATAACGACCTCGTGGAGCTGGGCTGAGAAAGTTGAGACGCCGGTGACGCATGTCGTTTGATGCCCCGCTTTGAGAACTGTCGAGGATTGATGTTCATGTTTTTGAGTTTGTAGCGCACCATGCGGGACGAGATTCCGATTTCGCGCGCGACGGCGCAGACATTCCCGTTTGACTTTTTAAGGGCATCGAAAAGGACGGCGGATTCCATTTGGCGGACACGGTTTTTGAGCGTCGTGTTGTCGTTGATCGTAACGCAGGTGGAGGTGTCCGAGCGTATGGACTGCGGCAGGTGCTCTGGCAACAGAAGCGAACCGGTACAAAGCAGGATCGCATATTCGATGCAGTTTTCCAATTCGCGCACATTGCCTGGCCATGCGTAACGCGACAGTTCCCGCATCGTCTCTGACGCGATCTGAGGTTGCGGTTTTGTCATCAGGTTGGCGTATTTGACCGCGAAATGATTGGCCAGTACCGGAATATCACCCGGTCGATCACGCAAGGGCGGGAGGCTGATCGGAAAGACATTAATGCGGTAATAGAGGTCTGTGCGGAATGTGCCATTACGCATGGCGACCTCGAGATCGCGGTTGGTTGCGGCGATCACCCGCACGTCGGCCTTGAGTGTCTCGTTGCCGCCGACGCGTTCGTATTCGCCCTCTTGCAGCACGCGGAGCAATTTAGACTGCATGGTGGGCGATATCTCGCCGATCTCGTCGAGAAAGATGGTGCCGCCTTGCGCCTCTTCAATCCGTCCCGTGCGTCGCACGACCGCTCCGGTGAACGCGCCTTTCTCGTGTCCGAAAAGTTCGCTCTCAAAAAGATTCGTGTTGAGCGCCGCACAGTTGACACGCACAAAAGGTTTGCAGGCACGGGAACTGTTGTAGTGAATCGCGGACGCGACAAGCTCTTTGCCGGTCCCTGTTTCTCCGCGTATCAGCACGGTCGCCTGCGTCGGGGCGACCTGCATGATGCGCATTTGCACCTGCCGAATGGCATCAGAAGTGCCAGCCATTTTACGCTGCTGCGCCTGCATGCTGACGACGGATCGCAAACGTTCGGCTTCGCGCTCAAGGTTTTCGCGCGCCTGTTTGAGCTGCCGGCGGTACTGAACGTCATACGCGATCAGACGTGCAACGATGCCGAGAAAGTCCCGCAGTTCTTCCAGGTCGCCCGCTTCACGCACACCGGGATCGTCCACGGAGAGCACGCCGATGGTATCGGATGCGAGGCGAATGGGGACACAGACAAAACCCAGAGTCTTCCGCCATTCGAGGGAGCGCTGGAAAATTCGCGATTGAAAATCGGGCTCATCGGCGATTCGCTGAACGACGACGGGTTCGCCGGTCGTCAGAACCTTGCCGACGATGCCCTCCCCTCGATGGTACACGGCGGAAAGTTGCGCGGGTTCGTTTGCGCTATGTACCTCGCCGACAATCAGGTTTTCCTGATCACTGTCAACCAGCAAGATGGTGCCGCGCACCAGCCCCAGATTTGCTTCCAAAGTGCGCAGTGTCCTCTGGAGCAATTCATCTTGGCCGGTGAAATGCCACCAACAGATCGCAGAGTTTGCGCAAGACCTTCAGTTCAACGGTCCTGTCGCAGTCGCTGGCTATGTGGTCACAATGCATAAGCGTTTTCCGTGTCTGTTTGAAAGCAAATCTTATGCCATGGGACGGCCTTTTCAAAATTACGGCAAGTTTGCAACAAATATGATGTTTCATTCGCTGTCATCAGGTGGATGACTATTGGCAAACGACAGTTGTGTCGGTTTTTTTAAAGACGGAAAGGATGCGATGCCCGTGAAGGAATGTGACAATTATTTCCCTTATGACAGAAGTGTCTCCCCTGCGCTTTTTGGATGTCTTAACATGCTTATAATGAAGATGATATGGATGGTTATACTGAACTTGCGCGTTTCCCTCTGACACTTATTTCCATTCCTTTGGACGATGGAAAACGGCTCGTATAACGAACGTCATAAAAAACAAGAAGCAGACTCAACCTGTTGCATGGGTTCAAGTTGCGGTTGCGATGATTGCCGTCAAAAGAAGGCTTTGCGGCGGCTTGGCATGTTTCCTGTTAATACAACAGACACTTGCGGCCCTTGAGACCGCATGAACGAACGAAGGGAATGGAACATGGGAAAGATCGCTATCTACGGCAAAGGCGGTATCGGCAAATCCACGACCACTCAAAACACGGTGGCGGGTTTGGCCGAGATGGGCAAGAAGATTATGGTGGTCGGATGTGACCCCAAGGCCGATTCGACACGGCTTCTGTTGGGTGGCCTGGCACAGAAAACCGTGCTGGACACGTTGCGTGAGGAAGGCGAGGACGTTGATCTGGAGACCATTCTGAAGACAGGGTTCGGGAATACGCGGTGTGTGGAATCCGGCGGTCCGGAGCCGGGTGTCGGTTGCGCGGGACGCGGTATCATCACGTCGATTACGCTGCTTGAGCAGCTCGGTGCGTATGATGAGTCGAATCACTTGGATTACGCGTTCTACGATGTGCTGGGCGACGTGGTTTGCGGTGGTTTCGCGATGCCGATCCGTGATGGCAAGGCACAGGAGATCTACATCGTTTGTTCGGGGGAAATGATGGCCATGTATGCGGCGAACAATATCTGTAAGGGCATCGTGAAGTATGCGGATACGGGAGGGGTCCGTCTGGGCGGTCTGATCTGCAACAGTCGCAAAGTGGACAACGAGCGTGAGATGATCGAGGAACTCGCGAAGGCGCTCGGGACGCAGATGATCCATTTCGTTCCGCGCGATAACATGGTACAGCGCGCCGAAATCAACCGCAAGACCGTGATCGAGTTCGAGCCCACGCATCCTCAGGCCGACGAGTATCGTACGCTGGCTCGGAAGATCGATCAGAACAAGATGTTTGTGGTGCCGAAACCGTTGATGATCGAGGAACTTGAGAAGTTGCTCATTACGTTTGGTATTGCGAACTGAAAAACTTACCGAAAGGAACAAATCCATGATCATGATCAAAGCCGTTGTCCGTCCGGAGAAGTCGGACGCCGTGTTAGAGGCGCTGTTAGAGGCCGGCTATTCGGCCGTGACGAAGATTCCTGTTTTCGGTCGCGGCAAGCAGCGGGGCCTAAAGGTCGGCGAGGTTCATTATGATGAATTGCCGAAGGAAATGCTGCTGTTCGTCGTTCCGAATGCGGACAAAGACTTCGTGTTGAAGACGCTGCTGGAGGCGGCGCGAACGGGGCCGGGCCACTTTGGCGACGGTAAGGTCTTTGTGATTCCGGTGGACGAGGTTTATACCATCAGCTCAGGCGTTAAAGAAGTCTGAGGGGAGATTGCTCCATGAAACAGATTATGGCTGTCATCCGCATCAACAGAATCAACGCGACGAAAAGAGCGTTGAACGATGCCGGAATCACCTCGTTCACCGCGACCGGCCGTGTGCTCGGTCGCGGTAAGGGGCTGGTGGACTACCGGCTTTTAGACGGCGCGAAGGATGGACACGCCGAGGCGATCGCCCAACTCGGGCAGGGCCCGCGGCTCGTGCCTAAACGGCGTATTACGGTGGTCGTTTCGGACGACTGGGTGGATCGCACGGTAAAGGCGATCATCGCCGCCAATCAGACGGGTAATCCCGGTGACGGAAAGATTTTTGTGATGCCGGTGCTTGAGGCTATCCGTGTCCGTACGGGCGAAAAAGCCGAAGGCGCTTCCAGCGGAACGGTTCTCGACTCTTCAGGAGGTCTTCCATGAACATGACAATGCAGCTCCCGGAAGCGGAAGCGGTCAAGGCCGAGGTTCTGAATAAATATCCGGCCAAGGTCGCAAAGAAACGCAGTAAATCCATGGTCGTGAACGACCCGGAGGCTCCTCCGCCCGTTCAGGCGAACGTGCGCACGATCCCTGGCATTATCACCCAACGCGGCTGTTGCTACGCGGGATGCAAAGGTGTGGTGCTGGGGCCGACGCGCGATATCATTAACATCACCCACGGTCCTATCGGGTGCGGTTTCTATTCATGGCTAACCCGCCGCAATCAGACCAACCCCGGTGACGTTGGTCCGGACGGCGAGAACTTCATGATGTACTGCTTCTCCACGGATATGCAGGATCAGAACATCGTTTTTGGCGGTGAAAAAAAACTGCGCGCGGCCATTCAGGAGGCGTATGACATTTTTCATCCCAAGGCGATTGCCGTTTTCGCAACCTGTCCGGTGGGGCTGATCGGCGACGACATCCATTCGATTACCCGCGAAATGAAGGAGCAGTTTGGCGATTGCAACGTTTTCGCCTTCTCCTGCGAGGGCTACAAAGGCGTCAGTCAGTCTGCTGGTCACCATATCGCCAATAACCAGATCTTCAAACACGTGATTGGAAGGGGCAGCAAACGTCCCGACGGCAAGTACGTGATGAACATGCTGGGCGAGTACAACATCGGCGGCGATGCGTTTGAGCTGGAACGTTTGTTGGAGCGTTGCGGGATCACATTGAACGCGACCTTCAGCGGCAACTCCTCGATCCTTGATTTCGAGAATGCCCACATGGCCGATCTGAACGTGGTGATGTGCCATCGTTCGATCAACTATGTTGCGGACATGCTCGAAACGAAGTATGGCATTCCTTGGTTCAAGGTGAACTTTATCGGCGCCGAGGCTACGGCTAAGTCGTTGCGCAAGATTGCGCAGTATTTCGATGATCCGGAACTGATCGAGCGCGTTGAAAAGGTTATTGTCGAGGAGATGGCGCTGGTCAAAGCCGCCGCCGATAAGATCCGCCCGCGCACAGAGGGCAAATTGGCGATGCTTTTCGTCGGCGGATCGCGCGCGCATCATTATCAGGATCTGTTCCGCGAGTTGGGAATGAAGAGTGTTGCGGCGGGGTACGAGTTCGCCCATCGCGACGACTATGAAGGCCGTCGCGTGTTGCCGACGATTCAGGTGGATGCTGACAGCCGCAACATTGAGCAGCTGAACGTGACGCCGGATCCTGAAAAATATGCGCCGCGCAAATCCGCGGATGAAATGCAGACGTTGGCGCAACAGGGCTATGAGTTCAACGACTACAACGGCATGATGACCGAGATGGAGAAGGGCTCGCTTGTGATCGACGATATCTCTCATTACGAGATGGAGAAACTCATCGAGACCTATCATCCGGACGTGTTCTGCGCGGGCATCAAGGAGAAGTATTGCGTGCAGAAAATGGGCGTCCCGATGAAACAGCTTCACAGCTACGATTACGGCGGCCCATACGCCGGTTTTCGGGGCGCGATCAATTTCTACCGCGACATCGACCGCATGGTCAATGCGAAGGTGTGGAAACTCATTCGCCCGCCGTGGCATGACGCGCCGCTGATTACGGCTGAGCTTGAGACGGCGTGAGAAGATTCGTTAACAACGGAACAGTCATTAAACAGAAATCGGTTTTAGGAAAGGCTGGGATGATGGAATGACGGAAGGGCGGCGCTGATGCTCGCGAAGGCGGGTTCTGATGTTCCACACTTCAA
>CAZTDL010000199.1:0-7568 GCA_964612775.1 uncultured Lentisphaeraceae bacterium | reverse complement strand
TTGGGGGGTTCGCAACGTTTTGTTGAAAGCGTCCACCTGTGTGCCGACAGCCACGCGCACCCCTCGCCGTCGCGTGAGCAGCCCGTACCCGACATCGCGACCGGCTTCGGCCCACACCCGCCCACGAACCGTTCGCCCTCCGCCATCCTGATTGTTCTCGATCCCGGGCATGGAGGTCCTGCCGCCGGAGCGATCGGACCGTCCGGTCTCACCGAAAAAGCGGCTAACCTGCAACAGGCCAAAGCGGTGTGCGCCGTTTTGAAAAAAGCGGGTTTCCACGTCTTGATGACACGCGACTCCGATGCGGATATTGACCTTTACGAGCGCGCGCGACTCGCCTATCGACAGAAAGCCGACGCCTTCATCTCGATTCATCACAATGCCACCCCGCCCGCCGTCAATCCCGAAAACGTACGGCATGTCTCAACCTACGCATGGAACGACATCGGTCTTCGCCTCGCGCGCGCCCTTCATCCTCCGATTGCGGCCATCACCCCCATCGACGACCGGGGCGTCATGACCGCCAGTTTCGCGGTCTGCCGAAACCCGGCCATTCCGTCCTGCCTCTTGGAACTCGATTTTATCAACTGTCCCGAAGGAGAGGAATCCATCCTGAACACGGACCATCAGCAAAAGGTCGCGGAAGCCATTCTCGCAGGCATCCGCGACTGGTTATCGCCGTCCAACCGGTAAAAAAGCCCGTTCGATCGCGTTTTGACGGCCATTTCCAACAACCGCTCACGGGCGACACGTCGCACATCGGCACCATCGACAAATTCCGGAAAAAAGCGGCTTCAAAAAAATGCATCTCAACGGCGGCATAGGGGCCCGCCGCAAAGACGAAGCTTTCGGAGAGGATTACGGGGTGCCCAACGAAAGCGCCGGCATCGAGATCTCGGGCGATGCGCTTTCTATCCGCCCCCTCACCCGCCGCCGCGGTTATTAACGGCCGACGTGGTTCGACTGTTCATGCTGTCCCGTCAATAACGTACGATTCATTCCTCTGCCCGCCTATCCGTGGCGCGGTCACGTCCATCCTGAACCTTCAGACCTCTATACCCAAACGGCGCCCGGACGACTGATGGACGTTGCATTCGCGGATACGGGCAAGGGATCCTGCCGTGTCCCTTCCTCATGGGAAATCCAAACGCGGAACGCCGCCGGCGATCGGGTTGAGGTCAGAAGCCACATATCCGGTGATAAAGACAAACGCTGTGACGCCACGTTCGGCCGACCCGCCGATCACAACGAGCGCGACACGGCGGACCGCACACGTGCAACCGAACGTCTCCGGGGGCATTTTCGAAGGGAAATCTCTCTCAAAGCGAGAAGCGGCCTCTTTACGAGTTAGGCGCACTTAGACAAACCCGCAAACAGCGCTTGCCCTGCCTGCCTTATTGCACTATGATTACCCCCCAAAACCGAATGGTACGAATGATGCTTGCATAATGTAAGCTGCCATTTGTTTGGTATAAGCATGGCAGGGCCTTTTTTAAGTTTGAGTCAGCAGCAGCGTCAGGTGATGACGCTTGCGCCTCAGTTGCGCCAGTCGTTGGAAATGCTCCAGCTACCGGTTATGGAGCTTCGTGCCGCCATTCTGAAGGAAATGGCCATCAATCCCACGATCGAGGACGTGAAAGACCCGTCCGAAATCCTCCTTTCCGTTGCCAAGCCCGAAGCGCCTCAGCAACATGCCACCGACAATGTGCTGGATTTCAACCCCGACGTGGATGCCATTCTGAAGCAGGACGATGACTGGCGCGATTATTTTCTGCAGGGCATGGAGAACGCCCCCACAGCGGACGACGCGGACGAGAAGCGGCAATACATGTTCGATTCGGTTCGACAAAAAATCTCGCTGCAAGACCACCTGATGGAACAGCTTACGCTCACCGATCTCTCTCCCGGCGACCGGGAAATCGCCATCACGCTGATCGGCAACATCAACGACGACGGTTATTTCACCGGGAGTCTGCCGGACATCATCATGATTTCGGGACGCAGCGAAAGCGAGATCCTTGGCATCCTGAGGGTGATCCAGTCGTTCGATCCCCCTGGAGTCGGGTCGAGAACGTTGCGAGAATGCCTGTTGCAGCAGCTCGATATGGTCGAAGACTCGCCCTGGGAAGATGAAACGCGGCTGGTGATCGACAAATATCTGGAAAAACTCGGTGCGCATGACGAAAAGTTCCTCTGTAAGGCACTGTCGCTAACGCGCGAGGAACTTGTACACGTCATTGCGTTGGTCCGCAGTCTCAATCCGCGCCCGGGCCGCATGTTTGAGGGTGAGGAAACCGAATATGTGGAACCCGAGGTCCTTGTCGTCAAAGAGAAAGGCCGGTTCGTAGCGAAGGTGGACAACGAGCAATTGCCCCACATCCGTATCAGCAAGCATTATCGCACGATGCTGGAAGACAAAAACGTCTCGGCCGAAACAAAATCTTACATTCGCGAACGCATCCGCGCGGGGGCATTCCTCATCCGCAGCATCTATCAACGCCAAGAGACAATCCGTAAAATTGCGCAAGAGATCGTGGATGTTCAAGTCGATTTCCTGACCCAGGGCGTCGAAGCGCTCCGCCCCATGACCATGGCCGAGGTGGCCAATAAGGTTGGCGTCCATGAGACCACCGTCAGCCGTACGGTGACCAACAAGTATATGCGCACCCCCCTCGGCCTTTTTGAGATGAAATACTTCTTCACGCCGGGGCTCAAAGGCAAAGACGGAGCCTCCGTATCAAACAAATCGGTACAGGACCAGATCAAACGACTCGTGGAAGCGGAAGATCCGACAGACCCTCTCTCAGATCAGGCTCTGGAGCAGAAACTATCCGAGCAGGGTATCACCGTTGCGCGCCGAACCATTGCCAAATATCGCGGCATCCTCAAGATTCCGCCCTCACACGAACGCCGCTGCACCTAATATCCACACGCCCCCCTCACTCTCCCTGAGCCTTCTTTTCCGCCTGCGCTTTCTTGAACGCTTGAAAAGCTCCGATCGTCGCGCTCTTCAGATGTTCTCTGTAATACCCGTACGAAAGCGGCTCACCGACATCCTGCTCGGCCTCCTTGACCTCGCAATGAAACAGGGTATGCGTAGCCAGCTCATGCGTGAAAATCACCTTACAGATATACCAGGCGGCCGCCTCTTTCAAAACCGGCAAACCGCACTGTAATCGGTGCGGCACCAGCGACCATTTCTGAATCTGACGCGTCGACTGGAACCCGAAAAGGGCAATCACGAAGGGATCCGCGTCCTCACGCAAGACGGAGACACTGAACTCACCTGCGGCCTTGATGCAGGCATTGGTCAACGTCGGATGCTGGCTGCACAAAATCACGGTCGCAGGATACGCCGTCGACTGGATAAACGCATCAACGATACAACCGGCGAACCCTTCCTCGTGTCGCGCGCCCACCACAAACAACCCGCACTGAATCTTAAACAACGCCTTGTCATCCATTGGACGCCTTTTTTCCCTTTACGCCGGCAACACCGGCAACTTGAACACATGCGAATTCTCTTCCACCGCCGTCATAATCTCGGGCAAAGAAAAACCATGCTTTTCGTGCAACGCAGAAACGATTTCCTCCAAAAACGGCTCCGGCGTGGAGGCCCCACTCGTGAGGCCGACAGTCTCGACGGCACTCCAATCCAAGGCCGCCAGATGGCTCGTCTCGCTGATCAACGCGGCCTCGGCCCCCGCCGCCCGCGCGGTCTCTACCAGCCGCTGGCTATTCGAACTGTTGGCGGATCCCAGCACCAGCACGCGTTGGCACGCGCGCGCCAGCGCGCTCACCGCCTGCTGGCGGTTCCGTGTGGCGTAACACACGTCCGTACTCGAGGGAAGCATCAAACCCGGAAAGCGCCGCAGCAACACCGCCATGACTGCATCCACCTGCGCCGCACCCAACGTGGTCTGCGTCACAACCGCGACCACCCTGCCGCGGGGGATCGCCAAAGCCTCAGCTTCCTGCGCGTTCTCGACAATTCTGACATGATCGGGAGCCTCGCCTGCAACGCCCGCCACCTCTTCGTGGCGGCGATGCCCGATGCAGATCACGTCCGCATCCAGAGAAACGAAACGACGCACCTCGGCATGAACCTTCGTCACAAACGGGCAAGTCGCATCAATCACACGCAAACCTCGATCCGCCGCCTGCCGAGCAACCGCAGGCGAAACACCGTGCGCTGAAAACAACAACAAAGCGCCTTCCGGAACCGCTGCGGCATCGCTCACAAACACCATACCGAGAGAAACCAGACGCGACACGACCTGTTTGTTATGGACTATCTCGTTGAGACAATAAACCGTCTCGCCGCGATATCGCGTCAAAACCGTCTCCGCGGTTTCCACCGCCCGAGCCACCCCCGAACAGAAACCATGGGGCCGGACCACTATCAGCCGTTTCACCACCGTCAGCGCTCCTCATCCCTGAGACCGTCCTTTTCCAAGTCCGCGAGAATCCGTTCGGCCGGCGTCAGGTATTTCTTGGTCTTGTTGCATGCCTCGCACGCGGGCACCACATTTCCCTTGGTGCTGGTTCCTCCGCGCGAAACCGGCACCACATGATCCAGCGTCAGCGAGTCCGCGCCGACACGCTTGCCGCAGTAGTGGCATACGCCCGCCTCAATCTGCTGTTGCCACCAAACGCTTTTGCGCAACGCTCGCGCCTTCTCACGCTCGCGCGTCACATGTCGCTCATCTTTCCGTATATCGATCCAGTCGTCCATCATGACACACTTCCAGACTTCCTCGTTTCTTACGTCCCTATTTTCTCAACGCCAGCAGACGCTGCGCGTGATTCTCTTCCGCCACCGCCAAAGCTGTGAAGGTTTCACGGAGACGCCCGATCGCGCTCTTTTCGGCCAACGTATGATAAAAGCGAGCCATGGACCGTTCATGTTCGATCGCATGCTCCACCTCTTTAGACGCTTTAACGGCATCATGCATCAGGTCGTCCAGCGGCGGCAACGCGCCCGCGATATCGGAGGTGATCGGAATATCCTTATCGGCCCCCGCAGCCATCGCGCTCAGCATGGCCTCATGGTGCCAGTGCTCCTCCTTCGCCAACCTTTGAAACACCGATTTCTCATTCGGATCCAAAGAGCGTGCGGCCAGCGCCTCGTAATCCTCAAAAGCCGCCTTTTCAAAAACCGCCGCCTGCCGGATCACAAACCGGCCGACCCAGTCGGTGATGGCCGGGAGCTCTTGCCGCATCGACACGTCCGTCGGTACGGGTTTGGAATAGAACGCCTCGCGCAGCATAAGACCGCCGAAAAACAGAAACAACACGCCGCCCACGCATTTGACATACCGCTCATCCGGCACAAAGCGGCGGATCAAATCACCGGCCAACACGCCGATCGCAGTCGATGCCGCAAGCGCGAGCGCGCCCGCCAAGAACACCGTCCACTTGGACGACGAAGAAGCCGATTGGCTCATCACGGCCAGCTGGGTTTTGTCACCTAGCTCAGCGAGAAAAATCAACGCAAAGGTACTGAAAAACAGGGGCCAGTTCACATCGGCCTCCTTAAGTAAAAAAACAGTGCTTAGTATATACGCGTTTGCCGTCTCCCTGCCAACGCATTTCTGCGAAACATAAAAGGCGTTTACCGCGAAAACAGGATCGTCCCCGGCGGGATCTGGCGCAAAAACCCCTGCGCATCGAGAGCGACGGAGGCGTTACGCAGACGATGGCCGCGGGTTGAGCAGCGGCGAGGCTGTTCTGATCGGCTTCAAAACCAATCGTGTCGGCCCCAGCGCCGCAGTTCCAACGGTTGTGTTAATATACCCCAGAAAAGGCTCCTGACTCAAGACACTGGGATCGCGCTGTTTTTCGGCTCGAAACCCTCGCAGGCTATGCGCTATCATTGAAACATGAATGTGACCCGTTCACCTTTTCTCACTTTGGCATTGGTCGCCATCGTCGCTTTTCTGGCGTTTCAGATCAGAGACAACAGACGCCGCTGGGAGATCCAGCTCGAGACGATCCGCGCATTCACCAACCAAGTCGTCTCAACCGCACAAGTCCTGCCCCCCCCGACGCGTCCCGCGCCGGAAACCGAAGGCACGGCTGTTTATAAAAGGGTCTCGCCCTCCGTCGTCGCGGTCGCGAACAATGCGCTCGTGCGCAACGGATTTTTCGGACTCCAGCTTTATGAGGTACCGCAAGGCGCAGGCTCAGGGTTTGTCTGGGACAAGCAAGGCCACATCATCAGTAATTACCATGTGGTCTATCAGGCCAGCACGCTGACCGTCACCTTCCCGGACGGCACGCGCTATGACGCCAAGCTCGTAGGCGTCGCGCCGGACTATGACTTGGCGGTCCTCAAGATCGAAGCGGCAACCGAAAAACTGGTCCCCATCGAAATAGCGCCGTCTCGCGATCTGGAGGTGGGCCAGCAAGTCTATGCCATCGGCAACCCCTTTGGCCTCGACACAACGCTTTCCGCGGGTATCGTCAGTGCCCTCGGCAGAACCATCACCTCAATGACAGACCGTAAAATCTACGACGTAATCCAGACAGACACGGCAATCAACCCCGGCAATTCGGGCGGTCCACTGCTGGCTTCGCGCGGACAGCTCATCGGCGTCAACACCGCCATTTTAAGTCCCAGCGGCGCCAACGCCGGGATCGGCTTCGCCGTTCCCTCCGACACCGTCGCGCGCGTGGTGCCGCAGCTGATCGAGAAAGGACGAGTCACGCGGGCAGGCCTTGGCGTACAACTGCTCCCCGACCATGTCACCGAGCGCGCCGAGATTTCAGGCGTCGCGATCTATGCCGTTTTCGACCATACGCCCGCTGCCCAAGCGGGGCTCCAAGGCCTAGGCGTCAACCGCCTTGGCGAACGGGTCTTCGGCGACGTCATAATAGCCGTGAACAACATCCCCGTAACCACGATTGAGGAGGTGCAGTCCATCCTCGATCCTCGCAAACCCGGAGACAAGGTGACACTCACGGTCGTCCGGGCAGGCCAAACAAGGAACATCTCGCTCACGCTCATCGAAGAACAGTAAGCGTTTGTCGTACAGGCAAGGTTCGCCCGCCTGACGAGTTTTGGCCGTCCACGGAAGAATCCGAGAGACTCTGCACGGATATCATCCAATTCCGCTTGATGTTCATCAGATCACTCACTATCCTAAATCCATTCACTTCATGGGAAGTGTTCCCTTGATGACCTTTAAGGCTCGCTTTTCTCTCTAAAACGGATCACGCCTGCTTATGACACACGCTTGGATCAGTTTGATTATTTTCGTCATCTGTTATGCCCTTTTCGTGGTTTTACCGAATCGGCGTTCTTGGGTTGCCTGCGGCGGCGGACTTCTCATCGTCGCCACCGGCGTGTTGGGTTGGCAGCAAGCCCTAACCGAAAAAATCAGCTGGAATGTCATGGGGCTCTTCTTCGGCACGCTGATTCTCGCAGAAATGTTTCTGATGTCGAGAGTCCCCGCCGTACTCGCCGAGTGGCTGGTCGACAAATCGAAATCAACCCGTATCGCCATGCTGGCCCTATGCGCATTGTCGGGCGTGATCTCGATCTTCGTCGAGAACGTGGCCGTGGT
>CAZTDL010000198.1:0-7586 GCA_964612775.1 uncultured Lentisphaeraceae bacterium | reverse complement strand
CTGTGGGTAAAAGAGACCCTGGGCAGCCAGCCCTTCTTTTCAGCGATCCCCATTACGCGGGTGGCGTGGTTGTAATGGTTGAGTCGGGGAACGGCGGAAAGGCTCTTGCCTCAGACGCCGGTCCCGGTTTCATGTCGGATTTGGCCGAGAGTTTCCGGCGCACCTTCGTGACGGAAGATCGCTATAAACTGGTGCTGCAGGGGATCCAAGTGACCCTTCTGATTTCCGTTCTTTCCGCGTTTTTCGGCACCTTGCTCGGGTTTGGCGTTTGTACCCTGCGTCGTGCAAAGTCCGCTTGGGCGACTGTTCCTGCAAAAATATTCATCCGATCGATTCAGGGAACGCCCATTGTCGTGTTGCTGATGATCCTGTATTACGTCGTGTTTGGCGGTGTGGACATCAACGCGGTGTTTGTTGCCATCATCGGTTTTTCCGTCAACTTTGCCGCCTATGTGTCGGAGATGATGCGTACCGGTATCGACGCTGTGGACAAGGGACAGCATGAGGCGGCCGTGGCGCTCGGTTTCAACAAGGTTCAGGTGTTTGCCAAAATCACTTTTCCGCAGGCGGTGCGTCACTCCCTTCCGGTCTTCAAGGGAGAATTTATCTCCATGCTCAAGGCGACCTCGATCGTCGGTTACATCGCCATTCAGGATTTAACCAAGATGAGCGATATTATCCGGAGTCGCACGTATGAGGCTTTCTTTCCTCTGATCGCCACCGCCTTGATCTATTTTGCCATCGCCTATGTGATGACGTTCCTGCTGTCGCTGGTGGAACTGAAGATTGACTCGAAGCAGCGGGCGCGGGTGGTGAAAGGGGTGGTGCGCTAATGATCAGCGTGAAACATTTGTCAAAGGAATTCGGTTCCTCAACGGTCTTGCGCGACGTTAACGTCGAGATTGAGAAGGGTGAAGTCATCTCCATTATCGGGCCGTCCGGCGCGGGTAAAAGCACGTTCCTGCGTTGCCTGAACTTGCTGGAAACGCCGACGGGAGGTGAGATTTTCATCGACGGCGTCAACTTGCTCGATAAGCGGACCAACGTTTTCAAGCTTCGTCAGAAGATGGGTATGGTGTTCCAGTCCTTCAATCTGTTTTCGCACCTGATGGTGATCGAGAACATCATGCTGGGACCGCTCGATCTCCTCAAAATGAGCCGTCAGGAGGCTTTTGATGCAAGCATGAAACTGCTGGTGACGGTAGGGTTGTCGGAAAAGGCCTACGCCTATCCCGATGAGCTGTCGGGGGGGGGCAGAAGCAGCGCGTGGCCATTGCGCGCACACTCGCCATGAAGCCTGAGATTGTGCTGTTTGATGAGCCGACCTCCGCGCTTGACCCGACGATGGTCAGCGAGGTGCTGGCGGTGGTCCGAAAGCTGGCAGATGAGGGAATGACCATGATGATCGTCACGCATGAAATGAAATTCGCGCGCGATGTTTCGACGCGTGTATTGTTCATGGATGAAGGCGTCATTTATGAAGAGGGTTCGCCGCGGCAGATCTTTGAAAAGCCGCAGAGGGACAAGACGCGGGCTTTTATCCGCAAGATTCGCACCTTTGCATTTGAGATCCGTTCTAAGGATTTTGACGTTTACAGTCTCAACGCAGGTGTTGAGGAATTCGGACGGAAACAGCTTCTGTCGCAGAAACAGATCTACAATATCCAATTGGTGATCGAAGAATTGGTGATGAACAAACTGCTGGCCAAACAGGGGTCGGGTGTTGATATCACCCTCGGCGTCAGTTATGCTGAAGAAAACGGTGAGATTGGATTGACGCTGACCTACGCGGGGGAATCCTATGACCCGATTACGGAGGACGGCGAAGCTGACGATCTTTCCGCGATGATTCTCAAAAAGATGATTAAGACGCACACGTGCGTGCTTGAAGACGGAAAAAACAAACTGAGACTTTCGATGTAAGGAGACGTAGATCATGACATTGACGAAACAGCAGGAAGAAGACAAATTGACGGTGATGATTGAGGGAAGGCTGGATACCACAACTGCTCCGCAGTTGGAAGATCTGCTGAAAACCTCACTGGACGGCATTACGCAGCTGACATTGGATTTCGCGCAGTTGGTGTACGTTTCGAGTGCCGGTCTGCGCGTTATCCTTTCGGCGCAGAAGCAGATGAGCAAGAGAGGGCGAATGGTCATCAGGAACGTTCAGGATACGGTCAGAGAGGTTTTCGATGTGACCGGGTTTATGGACATCCTGACGGTTGAATAGCCTGGCGGTCTGTTGATGCGCGCCCAGCCTTAAACACAGAGACGACGTGCGGTCAGAGGTGATTTTTCTGGAGTTTCCAAGGCGTCGTGTCGTTACGAACGTCCGAAGGTGTGATGTTTATTCTTTTCTTAGTGTTGACCGATCATGCGTAAAACTTTTCAAAAGTGGCTCTTCCTGTTTGTCGCGGCCGCCTTTTTGGTGACGTTTTGCATTTCTTTCTCGATTGAGACTCGACAGGCCAAAAACAATGCGGTGGGCCTCATCAGACTGAAAATGGAAGACGCCCGGAAGCAGATCGTGGTGAACCGCGAGAACGTGGCCACGATTCGCGCGATCGCCGATGCCACGGCGATCGCCAAGGCGAGTGCTTTTGCGAAGATGATCGCGTTGCAACCGTCGGTGCTGAAGGATCGCGCGGAACTGGAAAACATTCGGCTTCGGCTGGATGTGGATGAACTTCACGTGTCGAATGAGAAAGGTATTCTGATTGCCAGCATTCCTGCAGAGTATGAAGGCTACGATATGGCGTCTTCGGCGCAGTCGGGCGCGTTCGTGGCCGCATTGCATAATCCGCGGTTTTCGCTGGCGCAAGAGCCGAAGGCGAAAGGCATCAACGGCGAGATGTTCCAGTATGCCGGTGTCGCCCGCATCGGGGTTCCCGGTATTGTGCAGATCGGTTATCATCCGAAACGGTTGCAGGAGGCGATGGAGGTCGCCGCGATCGAAAATCTGGCGGCCGGATTCCGCATCGGCAAAGGGGGCCGTATCATCGTCGGGTTGGCCGATAAGATCGTCAGTATCGATGACCGTGCTTTCATTGGGAAGAACTTGACGGAATACGGTTTTTCCTCAGACGAGCTTGCTGGCGGAACTGAATTTCTGACGACCCTTCAAGGGGTGCGTTATCTCGGTTTGGCTATGCGATATGAGGGTTACACCCTGGTCGGCATTCTTCCGCACTCCGAGATGTATGTCGGGCGGAATGAGATGGGGCTTTTTTGATCGTATGCAACCTGATCCTGTTTGCGGTTGTGTTTGCGCTTGTCTCCTTTTTGGTGCAGCGGGTCGTCATTGATGGTATCTATAGCGTCAACCGGTCGTTGGACAAAATCACGAAAGGTGATTTGGGCGAACGGGTCGATGTAAAGACGAACACGGAATTCGTCTCGTTGTCGGAGGGCATTAACTCGACGGTTGCGGCGTTGAAGGATGCCATTAGCGAGGCCGCGGCGCGTATCGATGCCGAGCTGGAGTTCGCGCGCGCGATCCAGCAGTCATCCCTCCCGTCCGTTTTTCCGCCTTACCCGGACCGTCCGGAATTCGATATCTACGCCTCGATGCACACGGCGAAAGAAGTGGGCGGCGATTTTTATGATTTCTTCTTGATCGGCGAGCGTCAGTTGGCGGTGCTGATCGCGGATGTGTCGGGCAAGGGGATACCGGCGTCGCTCTTTATGATGACGACGAAAACCTTGATTCAGAATCTGGCGGAATCGGGGCTTCCTCCGGCCAAGGTGTTCACCGAGGCGAATAAGCACCTCTGCGCGAACAATGAGATGATGATGTTCGTTACCGCCTTTATGGGCCTGTTGGATCTGGATACGGGCAAGTTCACGTTCGTCAATGCGGGTCACAATCCTCCGCTGCTGAAGCGGGGCGGATGCCCCTATACGTGGCTGAAGACGCGTCCCGGTTTTGTGTTGGGCGGTATGGACGGCACACGCTACAGTCAGCATGAACTCATGCTGGAGTCGGGCGATACGCTGTTTCTTTATACGGATGGCGTGACGGAAGCGCTGAATCCCGCCCAGACGCTGTTTTCGGATGCTCGGCTGGAAACCACGCTGAATGCCGAGGCCGCGCGGAAAATGGATGTGACAAGCTTGTTGAAACACATCAAACAGGAGATCGACCTGTTTGCGGCGGGCGCGGAGCAGGCGGACGATATCACAATGCTCGGGATCGAATACAAAGGGAGGAACCAACAATGAAAGAAATGAGCCTTCCGGCTAAGACTGAGAACCTGCAGGCGGTGACCGATTTCGTCACGGCTGAACTTGAAAAGTCCGACTGTTCCTTAAAGGTGCGGATGCAGATCGAACTGGCGGTTGAGGAAATCTTCGTCAATATAGCAAACTATGCGTATCGTCCGGAGGTGGGTGATGCGACGGTCCGCTGCGCGGTGGATAAAGATCCGCTGCAAGTGGTTATTCAATTTCTCGACCAGGGAAAGCCGTACAATCCTTTGGAGAAGAAAGATGCGGACATCTCGGTCCCGTTCGAGGAACGGGAAATCGGAGGGCTCGGCATTTTGCTCGTCAAGAAGAGCATGGACAGCATCGATTATCGATACAAGGATGGCAAGAACATCCTCACCATCAAGAAGAACGCCTGAGTGTTTCTCCGCTGCCGTTTGCATGAGAGCGCTGTAAAGAACCCCGTGTCTGACAAAAACCGCTCTTTTTCATGATAGACGAAATAACCGTGTAACATTTTGCTCGTTTCCGTCATTTATAGATGAGAACTTTCGGAAACGGGATATGAAACAAAAAAGTCTGATCGTCAGTGAGTCTTTGGCTACGGCGCAAGATAAGCTGTATGCCATGATTTACGTTTTGCTTGAAGGGGCGTTCGATACCATGGACGTTCTGCAAGAAACGAATATGGCGATCTTGCGTCATGCCGAGTCGTACGATCCGGCGCGTCCTGCCTTGCCATGGTTCAAAGCTTTTGCCATGAACCAAGTGCTTTATTACCGCCGCGTCAAGCGCGATGAGCGGCTTGTGTTCGATTCGGCGTTGGTGAATGAACTGGCCGATATTCTTGCCGATGAGGAAGTGGCTTCGGGAGACGGTTCGGCCGATTCGGTCGATCTTCTCGAAAAATGTCTGGATAAGCTCCCCCCATGGCAGCGCGAACTCTTGAAGGAACGTTATCAGAAGGGCCAGAAAGTGAACGAGATGGCGCGCAAAAGGTTTCTGTCCAGAGTCTCCCTCTCGGTGCTTATGTTTCGGATACGGAAGGTTTTGCAGGCGTGCATCAACGGAGGCGCGAAGAAGGCCGCTTCTCAACACGGTTCGGAGACCGAGGATGCCTTTATTCGTGGACTGGAGGCCCTGTTTGACGGCTCCGCCACGTTGGCGGAAAAGAACGCGTTGGTTGCGGGGATGCGTGAACATCCTGAGTTAAAACGTGTTTATGTGGCTCATGCCCGTTTGCACGCGTTGATGAGGTGTCGGAAAAACCGGTTTTTTGCCGAGGATTCTTCTGTGGACAGGAGGGCGTCTTCGGCCGTTTGCCGTTCTCCTCGTTCAGTTTTACGGCGAGTCGCCGCAGCTGCTGCACTGTTCGCGGTGTTGCTGACGGGTGCCGTACGCGTGTGGCAAAGAAACAGAGGGCCAGTTCGGCAGACCATCGCGGTGGAAGAGTGCGAATCCGAGGACGAATGGCTGGCGCAACTTACCCCGCTGGATCTGCAGGCGTATGAGGAGAACATGGGGTTCCGCGAGTTGCGGCAGGAACAGGCGGAAATCCGCAAATATGAGCCGGGCCTGCTTACGAATCCGGGGATCGGGATCGAGGTTTTGGCCTTGAGCGCGGCTCAGGAAAAAAAGCTGCTGCTGATCCCGGGTGATTATGTGCGTCGTTCCCGGCTGGTTTTGGATAGCGGCCGTATGTCATTCAGACTCGATTCGGGCGCGGTGATCACGCTGTTCGGTCCGGGAGAAGTGGCCTTAACGGATAAACAGTCTCTCATTCTGAAAAAGGGGCTGATGGTGGCTGAAAACGGGGCGCAGGGGTTGAGCGTCGCTCTGCCTGAGGCGGTGGTCCGGAACCGCAATGCGATGTTCTGCGCGGAGGTTGCCGATCAAGGAAAAACGGACGTTATTGTCCTCTCCGGGTCTCTGCAGATGCTCTCGGAGGGAGACGGACGGATCGGTTGCGTGACGGCGAACGAGGGCGTTCGGCTGGCGGCAGGAAAAAGACCGGTCCGATTTCGCTGCATGGAACCGGCCGACGATCTGAAGCAGAAGTTCTTGTCGGGCAATTCGAAGATCGCGATGCAGAAAAGGAGAGGCCCATGAGGAACGAAGCTGCTCAAGTGAGTGTGGTTGTGTTTTGCGCGGCTGTGGCGGCCGCGTTTGCCCTGCGGGCGGAACAGATCGCCGTGCCGATGGACGAGACGATGGTTATGGGGGTTACCAACGCGATGGTCAGCGTACGTCCCGCGGTTGAGGGAACGTTGCGCAAAGAGGGCTTGGCGCTCTTGACATTGGATGACGCGGATATCCCGAACGGTCATGCAGAGGTGCGCGAAGGCGCTTTAGAACTTGTGGCCACGAACGGCAGCGCCGCAGCCGCGTTACCCGCGTGGGTGCGGCAGGCGGCTGTGCTGTGGTTCGACGCCAACATCAACGCGGTGACGGGGACTGACACGAACGGCGTTGTTCAATGGCTCGACGCGCGCGAAACGAATACCGCGGGCGCTTATCTTTATCCGCGTGCGGTTCAACATAATAACGATCCTGTTCCGTTGTTAGGCGCAGACGAGGCTTTGGGCGGCCGGCGATATCTTGATTTTGGCGGTTTCTGCAGCGACCGGTGGTTGAAGTGGGTGAATCCGGACGATTCTCGGCTGGCGGTCTCGAATATCGTCCATGCCTTTATCGTCTTCGGACGGCAACCCGGATTCGGTTTTCTGCTGGGAGATTGGGACTGGCATCAGGTCGGTAATGTCGGAAGAAAAGATTTTCATATCGCCGATGTGGGCACGGGCGGGACCAACTGTTTCTTCTGGAACAGGGACAACACGGCCGCGACGGTTACATATGGGCGAACCTGTCTCAACGGGATACTCATCGACGGATTGCGTTCTAAGCCGGATGAAGGATACCAGGTGTTCGACGTGACCACGCTGGGCAATGCGTTGGCCTCCAATTTTTGCAACGACCACAATTTCAAAACCGGCGACGCGAGCGGCACGGTCGGAAATGATCGCCAGGGCGGACCGAGGTACTGTGAGGTACTGGTGTTCACGAATCAGCTCACGGCGTTTCAACGCGGGGAAGTCTTGGCGTACCTGTCGGCCAAATGGACGACCCGTTTAAGGCGTGCGGGAGCCCTTTCGTCCGTCAACGATGCACAACTCGTGGCGGATGTGGGGCCGGACCAGACACTGGCGATCGGGACACTGAGCGGCGAAGGATGTCTGACAAAAACCGGCGGCGGAACACTGCGTTTCGGTGCCGATCAGGATTTGTTTAGAGGTGTTGTGAATCTCGCGGACGGTACGGTCGAGTCCACGCTCCAGCGGACGGACCGCGCCTATGTTATCGAGACGGGGGGACAGGCG
>CAZTDL010000197.1:0-7613 GCA_964612775.1 uncultured Lentisphaeraceae bacterium | reverse complement strand
GTCGCCGCACATTCGTGACTGTACGGATTCGTGCCGACCAATCTTCCTTGCAGAAACGTGGCCGCACGATAACAGGTCTGCCCCGTTCCTGCGTCGGCTGTGACCGGACAGTGCTGATAAAGACTCAGAATATCTCTGTCCGACAACGCCTGATCATAAATACGCACATCGTCCAGCATCCCGTCGAGTGCCCGATTGCCGGAAGGGCTCGTTTGTATGCCCGAATTCCCCATATACGCGGTGCCGCCGGCCACTGTTCCGGAATAGGGCTGCGGTGTGCCCGGCGCACCGCACCGCAATCCGTTGATATAGAAGACCGGCCAAACGATTCGGTCCGTGGCGTTGGTGTAAAGCTGCCGATAGACGACCGCCGCGTGAAACCATCGGCCCGTGCTGACGGTGAAGGGGGCGGTGGCGGTCGAAATCCAACTGGAATTCTGAACACCCACGTTGAATTGCCCCGGCGAATTGTACGGCATGTGATAGTAGACGTTGTTGGGCAACTGGAAGATGCGGGGGTAAGTGCCGTTTGTCGAAAACATGTAGACCCATGCCGCGATGGTAAAGTTGCTCAGGGCCGGCGACGTGAAACGCGCCCACGCATTGGTGGTCCCATCAAAACACGCCGCTTGGCCGAAACGACCGTCAACACGGGAAACGCCGAAACCGAAGATCGCGTTTCTTCCGTATCCCGACGCGTCCACGAAGGCGGTGGCATTGGTATCGTCCATCCGCCACCATCCGACGAGACGGGACGAGAGTTGTGCGTTCAGCGCTTGCGTCATGAATAGGGCGAAGATCATTCCAATCCGAATGGCGCGGCTTGTCGCGTGCGCGTCCGGTGCTCGCGGTACAGAACGCAACGTCATCGACAACCGGCTGCAGATCATCTTTAGCAAAGAATATTTCATTGGTTCACTCCTTTTGTTCATGAAAGGAAGGTTGCGGCAGAAGCAGCATGCAGACACCCGCGCCTGCCAGAGAAACCGAAAGAAAAAGAAAACTTGCTCCTGGACCTCCCGTGACACCGTTGAGCCAGCCGACAATGAATGTTCCGAGGAAACCGCCTAACGCGCCCAAACTGTTGACGAGCGCCATCGCCTCGCCCGCCGCTTGCCGAGGGAGCATGTCTGGGATGATCGCGAAAAAGGGACCATAGCCCGCGAAAATACATCCGCCCGCGATGACGAGGCAACCGAATGCCGCCCAGAAATCTTGCGGCCCGATCAGGTAGCTCGCATAGAACGCCGCAGCCCCAAACAACAGAAAAGGCCAGACGAATAACTTGCGGTTTTGCGTCCGGTCGGACCGCGAGGAAGCCAAGAGCATCAGCACGATGCCGACAAAATAGGGCAGAGACGAAAGTAATCCGGTCGCGCCAATGCCTTGATTCAATCCTTCCTTAACGATTTTCGGCAACCACAGCACGAATCCGTAAAGTCCCAGACTCCAGCAGAACAGTTGCAGACCGAGCAGCCAGACTCGGCGGTCGCGAAACGCGGCCTGATAGTCTTTCGCCGGAGGCAGCCCCGTTTGTTCGAGTGCAAGCGTTTCCTCAATGTTTTCGGCTTCTTGCTGCGGAAGCCAGGCGGCGTCACACGGTCGATCATCCGCCATAAACCACCAAGCGACGGCCCAAAGAACCGAAGGAATGCCTTCGAGCACGAACATCGTTTGCCAGCCGACGGACTGTATGAGATACCCCGTAAGGATCGAGGCCCAAAGCAGCGTGACGGGATTTCCTAGCATCAGGAAGGTGTTGGCGCGGGAACGTTCGCCTTTCGAAAACCAATGTGTCAACCATACCAGCATAGCGGGCATCACAACGCCCTCGACCGCACCTAAAAGAAACCGGTCGAGTAGCAGCAGGGGAATGGATCGAACGACGCCGGTGAGCGCCGAAAGAATGCCCCAGAACAGCAGCGCCCAGAAGACGAGACGTTTGGCGCTGCGCTTGGCCGCAAACGAGGCTCCCGGAATTTGAAACAGGAGGTAGCCCGCAAAAAAACCGCGCTGATGAGTGCGGAAACGGACTCTGTGACGCCGAGCGTCTCGGCCAGCCCCGCCGCCGCACCGAACCCGTAGTTGACGCGGTCGAGATAGGCGAGGCTGTAGGTGACGAACGCGAGCGGAACGATACGCGCAAACCGCCGCCCCGCGCCCTGCGCTTCTGTTTTTTCACGGATTAAATGAACCGTACGGGGTATCTGTTTATTCCATAACATGGTTCCGATTATGATATACCATTTTATGTCAGTCAACAGCTATACTTAGAAAATTGACATAAAATAACCGTTTTTGATATATTAAAAATAAAGGAGTCATATGGCGAATTATTCAGAAAAACACATTCCCGACGAGGACGCGGACGGGAATACGCTTTCGCGGCGTATTTACACGGTTTTACGGAACGACATTCTTGCGGGACGGCTTAAACCGGGTGAGAGGCTCGTACGCAAAACGGTCGGTGAGCGACTGGGCGTCAGTACAATTCCGGTGATTGAAGCGCTCTATATGCTCGAAATCGACGGTTACGTGGAGAACCGTCCTTTGGTCGGATGCCGCGTTCGCACGCTGACGGCGGAAGGCATCGACGACGATCTCATGTTGCGTGAGGCGCTGGAGTGCCAAGCCGCGCGACTGTGCGCTGAGAAGGCCTCTCCCGAGGCATTGGAACGGCTGATGAAGCGAGCTGCGCAGGTTGATCGTTTTATCCGCGCCGATACGCCGGACCAGACGCTCGGCAGCCAGCTTCACTGGGAGTTCCACATCGAACTCGGACGGCTGAGCGGGCACGCCGTGTTCGGAGAGTTGCTGAAGAAAGTCTGGTTTCAGCGCTATATGAATCTCAACAGTCTGAAAGCCATCCGTTTCCAGCCGCCGCCCGACGGTTGGCACCAGATATTAGTTAAGCAGATCCGAAAAGGCGATCCTGATCTGGCGGAACGCGCTATGCGCGAACATGTGCACTATGGCCGCAAAGATGATCGCGACGCGCTGGCTCTTTATCTGAGGGAAATAGCCGCACCCAAAAAAAGGAACGATAAGCTTCTCTGAGTTCCGAAGGGCCGACGTTCCGTCCGATCAGGGGTATGGTTTTTTGCGAGTGGCGTTCTTTTCCTCCCGTATTTGCCGTCGGCAGGTCATGGGCGAAACGCCTGTTTTTCGCTTGAACATGGCGGAAAAATGCTTCTGGTTGCAGAAGCCGGTTTGAGCGGCAATCTCGGTGATGGGCCGCTCTGTTTGTGCAAGCTGACGGCGGGCTTCTTCAAGTCGCAGGGCGAGGTGATATTGGCCTGGCGTGGTACCCGTTTCACGAATGAATAGGGTTCGGAGGGTCGAATAACTGACGCGGCATGATTGGGCCAGCTCACTGTGGCTGATCGGCTGCTGAATATGCGCATTCAAAAGAGAAAACGCCTGCCGTACACAGGCCGAGTAAACGGTACCGACCGGGGAATGTCCGGAGGATTCGGCGAGTTTCGCCTCGATCTGTCGAGCCGTATTTTGGAGCACCCGGATGAGAGCTATGATTTTAGGATGAGAAAGCCGTTTGGCCATACCCGATATCCACAAGGCGGCTATAGGCATCTTTCGTGAATTCAGGATCGCGACGCCGCCGCAATGGCAGTCTTGCGTCTCCTCCGAAAGGTCTGTGGCATACCCCAGTTTGCGGATGCATTCGATTTCCGTTTCAAACGCTTTCCTGTTGGACAGCGTATGCGCCGTGAATTTTTTAAAGCGAATCACGGGTAACAGACGTTGACGCTGTTTTTCGGGGAGGTGTGCAAAGAAGGTTTTTCCCGGGGCTGACGTATAGACCGGTGTGGCTGTGCCGGGTTCGATGTTGAAACACACATAGTCCGGTCCGGTAATGCTGTCGAGAACGACGCTCTTCAGCCGTTTCTCGTCGAAAACGGAAATCCCGTACGTTTCCGTCATCTTGTCTTTAATGGCCAGAAGAAACGGCCGTGCAAGCTGTTGCAATGTTTCAGGATCCATAAACGCCCTCATTCCCGTGCCATAGAACATAGCGTTTTCTCAATTTGGAAAGCAAACGCAAATTAACAGAAAACGTACTTTCCCAACCTGATATTTTGCGACAATGTGGGTAGACGGTCCTCCCGTTTTATGTCTTACTGATGATGTTTCGAAAAGGGAGTCTGGAAAATCGGGGAGGGGGGCGTTTATGAAATCATGTTTTGTTCTTTTTACAGTCCTGTTACTGGCGGGCGGAGCGTTTGCCGATACGGCGGATGAGGCGTTGGCGCTGGCGCAGAGGACGCTGGCGTATGTGGAGAAAACGGAAAAACGTCCTGCCATGGCGGCCGAGTTGAGCGCGCTGACGCAGCGGTTGACTGAGGCGAAAGAGACGGCGACACGCGCGGCGCTGGAAAAAGAGATTCGCGCGTTGCGTCGAAAGATTCTCTTTTCGCACCCGGATCTGTCCTTCGACCGGTTACTCGCCTGCCAGCGCAGTCTGCCCTATTCGCACGCGACCCACATGGTCGACCAATACGTGGGGCGTTATTCCCGTCCGGGCGGAGCGGGCCTGATCGTCATCGACGGATGGAAGACCGCGCCGCAAAAACGCGAGATACTCAAAGGCCGATTGCCTTCGGGAACCGCGCTGAATCCGGATCTGCACTGGGATGCCGACCGGGTACTGTTCGCTTTCTGCGACCATACGGACCGTCGAACGTCTTTCCAGAAACGGATTCGGGTGCCCAGCGAGACGCTGGGAAAAAATCTCCCGCACCGAAAGCTCCATCGGACGTTCGGTGGACCGGGTGGATCCGACCAATCCGATTTTTGACGATGAGCCGTTCAACCATCCCGCAACGGCGTTGCGCTATTTCATCTATGAAGCCGCGCTGGACGGCTCGTGGGTCCGTCAGCTGACCGGTACGGACAACGACCCCATGACGACATGGGAGGGCCGTCAGACCGTGCTGATCGAAGATGTGGATCCCTGCTATCTGCCGGACGGCGGGTTCGCTTTTACGTCCACACGTTGCCAAGGTTATGGACGATGCCATGGGGCGCGCTATGCGCCGTCGTTCATGGTCTATCGCGCGGACAAGGACGGCGCGAATATCCGCCAACTCTCGTTCGGCGAGGCGAACGAATGGGAACCGAGCGTATTGAACGACGGGCGGATCGCGTATACCCGTTGGGATTACATCGACCGGAACGCCGTGCCTTGGCAGAGTCTGTGGAGCATGAATCCTGACGGTACGGGGACGGCCCATTTCTTCGGCAACTATACGCCGGTACCGAAAGTGATGACGGAAGTCAAAGCCATTCCCGGCTCGCATGTGGTGGTGGCCACCGGCGGGGCCCATCACTTTTTCACGGCGGGATGCCCGATTCTTATCGACACGCATAAAGGCGAAGACGGTTCGCAGGCCATCACAAAAATCACGCCTGAAATCACCTTCCCGGGCAGTCCTTGGGAAGATACCGGCTATTATGCCGATCCGTTTCCGGTGAACGACACGCTTTTTTTGCCAGTTTTTCGTCCATGGGTTTCCACAAAGGCGATTCCAATTACTGCTCTTACGGCTGGTCGGCCGCTTGGCCGTCCACGAATTCCTTCACGGTCTATCTGATCGACACGCTGGGCGGGCGCGAACTGGTTTTCGCGGACCCGCAGATCAACACCTTTTCTCCGATTCCGGTCCGCAGACTGAAACGTCCCCCGGAAATCGCTTCCGGTCTTCCGCCGCCCGAAAAAGCCCCGAACACAGGCGTTTGCTCCGTGGAGAATGTTTACAACTGCCGGATGCCGATCAAGGCGGGATGCGTGAAAGCCTTGCGTCTGAACCGGATTTTCACGAAGTGGACCGCCGCCCACCCCGAGCGTAACCAGCTGGGGGGATATCCGCTCTACAAGAAACCGATCGGCACGGTACCCGTCAATGCGGACGGTTCCGTGGCGTTCCGGATGCCTGCGGGGGTACCCGTTCAGTTGCAGGCGTTGGATGAGAACGGCATGGCGGTCATGACCATGCGCTCCTTCATTTACGTGCAGAAAGGCGAGCAACTCCGGTGCGTGGGGTGTCACGAGAACAGGATTCAGGCGCCGCAGGCGGTTTCCCGAAAAAACATTCCGGTTTCCGAACCGGTGCCGATTCCGAACACCGGGGACGGTGTGGGATATGATCGTCAAGCGCGGCCGGTTTTTGACCGTCATTGCATTGTTTGTCACGGGTTGAAAACGGACGGGAAACAGGCCGGAGGATTGTCGTTGATCGGTCCAGAAGGCTGGAAGGCCTTGACTCGGACGAAGGAACATAAGCGTCCGCCGGACATTCTCGTTGCCCGCGCCCATCCGTATACGGAAACGGGATACAGCCAGACGAACGATTACTTTGCAGCTTCGAGCCCTCTGACAAAAAAACTGCTGGCCGGTCACAGCGGCGTCAAACTGACGCCGGCGGAGTGGTCGGATCTGATCGTCTGGATGGATTTGAACGCGCAGGAGTTGCCGAGTCCGAGCTGGAATCTGCCGGAGTTGGCCACCCAGGCGCCTGAGGGTGTCAAGGCCTTGCGCGAATACGTCCGCATCCTGTTCGGCGACGAGTTGTCGCTTCAGCCGTATTTCTCGTTGGAGAACATGGCGCCCCCCGAGAGAAGCCGGATCCTTTTGGCGCCCCTGCCGCGTGAGAAAGGCGGCTGGGGACTGTTCACCGGGGAGAAAGGGTACATCGGCAAGGACGATCCTCGTTTTCGCAAAATGGAAGCGTTGGTCCGCGCTTCTTTCAAGGCCCCGCCTGCAGAAGACCTCCACGGAACGTGTAATCGCCGAGAGACGTGCCGTTGCCGTGACTGCTGGGTGCGGATGGGGCGTTTCAATGAACCGGCGCAAAACTCATGTAACGGAAAACATACTGCCGCGATACAGCCTTAAAAAGCGATATGACCCTATCACATAACGTCTTTTTTCCATGAGAACACATATTGAACTCGGTCGTGACAGCCGAATAAATATTTGCGAAAATAGCCAAAAGATCGATTAAGGAGTGACGATGGCTTCAAAGAATGCAGTTAAAAAGAGCACGGTTAAAAAATCTAAGGTTTCTTGCGACACCTCAATCGCGCAACCGTTCAAACCTGTTGCGGCGCCTCAAGTTCCGGTCAAAAAGCATGTTGGCCCGACGGCGCGTATGTGCCCATTGGTGTTGGATGGGGAGGTAACCGCCTCTGATTTTTCGTCTGCGGATTGTCTGACTTGCAGCGAATTCGATTGTCGTTTCTGTGAGGCAGAACAGGGGTCCGGTTCGTTGCGCAGCCGTCTGTTCGCGGTGAGCGACAGGGATGAGGACGAGGGCGACGAGAATGAATGGGACATCATGTCCGAGGAGGAGGAATCGGATGAAAGTGGCGGCGACGAGGGGTGTGCGGATGATGACGCGTGACGACTGATTATTCTCTTCTTTTTTCGGAATCCCTAACCTGCCGCTCGATGTCTTGCTCCATCAACGGTACGCCGACAGGCGTTGAGAAGTCGATCATGATGCGAGGTGTCGGATCGAGCGTAATATTCATGGCGTCGGACTGAAAGTCTAGCACGTGGCCACCTTGTGTGTGATCGTCAGAAAGAAAATGCA
>CAZTDL010000196.1:0-7653 GCA_964612775.1 uncultured Lentisphaeraceae bacterium | reverse complement strand
GACGAGGCGGCGGCCGCGGTCCGTTACCTGGTGGCGACCTGGCAGGCGAGCCTGTTGCAGGGCGTGCGCCGTGCCGAGGCACGCCTTGCCAAGGTTCGGGCCAGCGGCAAGGCGTTCCCGATCCGCATGGCGGAGGCGCAGGTTCGCCGCAAGAAGGAGGAGTTGTCCCGCGTGCAGGAGACCACCGCCGTCGGGGGGGAGGCGGCCACGCTGACCGCAGCAGTCGAAGAGCCACAAGACAATACATCACCATCAACGTGGCCTATGCGGGAAATGTATTTGTCGGCCCTCCCTGGTGGGAAGGCACGATTCACCCCGGAGAAACAAGACACTAACCCTTTTTTTGCGGGACACGGCTGGCCGTGTCCCGCAACGTGAACGCGGAACCCCACAAAACCTATGAAAAAACAACATGTCTTCCACTCGCGCTTCGTTATCGCCGCCACCCTGTTGACACTGGCGGGGTGCAGTTCTCCTAAGGCACCCGCGCCGGAACAGGTGCCGCCGCCGCCGCGCGCGCCCGAGGTCGCCGCCGCCGAGAAGCTCTTCGACAGCGGACACACACAGGACGCCATCATCGCCTGTGTGGACATCTCGAAAAAGAATCCTGAGGCCAACGGGTTGACCGATCTCCAGCAACGCATCACGCAGAAGCCTGCGGAAGACAGACTCGCCGCCGCCAACAAAAAAGCCGCATCAACCGCTCGGCTTCACTCCGCAGATGCCCTGAGTTTAGCGGTCTCACCCGAACGTTACCGTCAGAAGAAGAACGTCATCGGCGACCGTTCCGCGCTGAAGACCGCACCCACGGCCATGCAAAAGGCGCTCCAGAATCCCGTCAGCGTCCATTTGGTGAATGCCGACGTCAATGCCATCATCGCGCAGATCGGGCAGTCGGAAAACATCAACATCATCGCCGACAGCGATATCAGCCCCAAAACGCTTACGATCCATGCGGAAAAGACGCCCCTTATCGAAGTCCTCGACTATATCGGACGCAATCTGAATGTCACTTTTTCAGTTGGCGACAACTTGATCTGGGTTACCCCAAAAATAGAATCATCCACAGGTGTTCCGTTGGAAACGCGCGTTTATCGTTTACGCAAAGGCATGGTCGGCTCTGAACTCGGAAAGACCGCACAAGGCGTTTCCCTCTTCAAAGGCCCGGAAGAGCGCGGCAGCGGCAACGCACTCCAGGCAAAGAAGGAGGACGACAGCCAAAAGAAAGAAGGCAAAGTCGGGCTGCTCGAATCGATTGAGCACTTTGTGCCTCAGCCCGAAGGCGCCGACTTTCTTTTCAACGATAAAGTCCATGCGCTGGTCGTCAAGAACACGCGTGAAAACCTTGCCCTCGTCGAAGACCTTATTGAAGCCATGGATGTCCGCCCGCTCCAAATTCTAATTGAAGCGCGTTTCGTCACCACCTCCCTCTCCGACATGCGCAAGCTCGGCGTCGAGTGGCTGATCGACAACCGCGGCTCATCCCAATTCACAACCGGATTCACTTCCGATGGCGGTTGGGTCAGCGGAAACACAAAAGGCGATCAGGCTCGAAGAGACGTCTTTACGGGAAGTCTGCAAGGCGTCACCGATGCCGGTGTCGGCGGAGGCAGTTTCGCCTACCAGTTCCTGCTCGGCGACACCGCTTTACAGGCTGTCTTAAACGCACTCGAAAAGACGGGCGAAAGCCGTACCGTCGTTGTCCCGCGCGTCACCACTCTCAACAACCGCGAAGCGCGTTTCCGCGTCGGCGAAGACACGTCGTACTTCGAAGAGGTTGACACCAACATCATGACCAGCGGCGACACAACAGGCACCTCGCGCGACAACGTCACGTACAATTATGACCGCCCCACCATCGTCGAGACAGGTTACTCCCTGATCGTCACACCCAGCGTCGGGGCCGATCTCTCTTCCATCAACATGGTGCTGCGTCCGGAAATCAGCGCCGTCAAGGAATGGAAGAAATACAAGCTGAGCAGTTTGGATAACGCGGATAGTTCAGAAGATGAACCTCAGATCGAAGTGCCGATTATCTCCCGCCAATACATTGAGACAGAAGCGGTTGTCCGCAGCGGTGAAACCGTGGTCCTCGGAGGCCTGATGGATGCCAGCAAAACCGAGAACAACTCGGGAACACCATGGCTCTCAACGTTACCGTGGATCGGTTTTCTCTTCAACACCGAGGATAAAGAGGAAACAACGAAAAACATTCTCATTTTCGTAACCGCCACGCTGATCAGCGATGTGGGAGAAGAGCTGATTCCCCTGAATGATTTCGAACGCTACGGCCTTGAAGTTCCCGATGCCGCCAAGGTTCCAAACATTCTGAAGGAAGAGCCGACAGTGAACGCGCCCAAGACGGCAACCGCATCACCCAAAACGCCTGTTGCCGCCCCGGCCGCAGCCCCCTCTGCGGCCCCCCATAAAGCGACGACAACCGCACCGGCCGCGAAAAAATAATTTTGTCTTTGCCGACTCGGCCGGACGAACATCTTTTACTTTTAACCACGTCCCCATTTCAACTTCTTTCTTCCGCAAGGTACTATGGCAAAAATGAAACAAATGATCGCCATCGACGCCGGCGCACGTTCCGTGCGAGCCGTATGGGTGAGCCTTCGTGGCGACAGACCGGTCGTCACGCGGGCGGAAACCTTCGCGCTGCCGATGGACGAGGAAGATCCGCATGCGCTCATCGCTTCATGGATCGACACGCTCGGCATCGCCAAGCACTTTTGCGCGATCGCGCTGCCGGGCACGCAGACGGTTTTTCAGAGCGGGCGCATCCAGAACAGTGACCCGCGCACGCCCGAGCAAGTCGCCGCCATGGATATCGCCCAGTTCAACGAAATGGCCGGCGACCAGATGGCCCACGACGTGTTTGCGTTTGAGCCATCTTTCGATTCGGGTGTCCGTCATTACATCATGTCCATGGCCAGACCGGCCGCTATCGCAAGCGCCGTTCAAGAGGCCCGTCTCCGCCACCTGCGCCCGGCCGACTTGATTTCATCTCCAGTGGCCTTGCACAACACCATTGAACATCTGGCGGGAAAACATGACGAACCGTGGTGTTATGTCAACATCGGGCATACGCAGACGGAGGTCGGCGTCGGCTTGAATAACGGACTGCTTTTCGCTCGCTCGATCCCGATCGGCGGAAAGCTCTTCACCGATGCCGTTGCGCAAGCCACCGGGCTTCCCGCGGTTCAGGCGGAAGTCCGCAAACATGTCGACTGCGGCCTGCGTGAAACAGACGCCTGTTTCGAAAACCTTCGCAAAGCCGCCGATCGCTGGATATCCCAGTTCAACGCCTGTTTGGGCGTCTACCGCAGCCAGCACATAGACCGCAAATTCGCGATCAGCCGGATTGTTGTAACCGGCGGCGGGGCGCAGTTAAAGGGGCTTCAGGAATATCTGGCCGCGAAGCTCGCGCTGCCGGTTGTCGCGGCAGCCGAGTTGCAAAACGTTTCGGACCCATACCGCCCTTATGTGGGCACGTACGACATGGCGTTCGGATTGGCGATGACCGCCATGCGCGCTGGCGTCACATACCTTTCGCTTTTGCCCGGCGATCTCAAGGACGAAGTGGTCTTCCGCGCAAAAAAACCGTGGTGGATCGCGACCGCCGTTCTGTTGATCGGCGCGATGGCTCTTTATTCGGCGACAGGCGTGTACCTGCTTCAGCGCGACGGCAGACAACTTGACTACGAGCGTGATCTCCTCCGTCGGCGCGAACAGATCGACAAACGCATCCAAGAAATTAAAGGTCTTGCGGCGCAGGTCATGACCAATTCCGTACCGCTTTCGAAGCTGCTGATGAACGGTCCGCTCGCCCGCGAGGTATTGACGCTCGTCGCCTCGACGGTCGATCCAAACGACTGGATCACCCTCTTCTGCGACGAACACATTTACAATCCGACCGAGCAGGACGTAGAGACCAAGGCCGCAACCCCGCAAGCCGCCGTACGGAATCCGTTTTCGCTTTTTCGCACAATCCGTTCGACTTCGGCGACGCCCGCATCGGCCAACAAAAACGACCCGCCGCCCAAAAAGAGCCTGATAGACCCTCTCGCTTCAGTGTTCATCGTGGAGGGCTACACGTCCAACCCGAGCTTAAGAAGCGTTCGCGAAATGATTGACCGCCTCAAAACATCACCCGAAATCGTCCGCGTCGACCTTCGGAGCGACGATCAAGTGTTGGCACCGACAGGCATTCCCGAATTGGAAGAGGAAAAGATCCCCAATTTCAGACGGTTTGTGATCGAAATCGAGGTAAAACGCCCATGAAAAGCCACTCTCTCCAACTTTTACGGACAGAGCGAATGCAAGTCGTACTGATTTTGTTTTTTGTTCTGATCAGCGCGTTCCTCACCATTCGTTTTGTTCTGATTCCCCAGCGTGAACTGGCCGAAAACAACCGCATGGTGCGTCAACAGCTTGAAAGCAGCCGTTACGCGAACCTCTCGCTTCCGAACATGCAGGCGATCGCCGACCATGAAACGGCCAACCTCGTCACGCTTTCGAACGAATGGTCGCGCATCGCCGAGCGGCTGGCGGCCTTTCCCAATCAGACCGTCATGCGCAACACGGAAGTCAACCGCATCGATTATAAGGTGCAGCTCTATGAGATCCGCCAACGGCTTCAGGCTAAGTCGGGCGAGCTGAAAATCCAGCTCATGCCGACGGAACTCGGACTCGGCGAGACGGTCGCCAGCGGTGACGCTGTCCGCATGCGCATGCTGCAACTCAAGGCGGTCGAGAAGCTCGCGGACCTGACGTTGGACCGTCAGATTCAACGGTTGGTTGAAATATACCCCCTCGCGCCCGTCGACCATAAAGACAAGAAGGGGCGCAAAGTCTTCGAGGAGTATCCGGTGCGAATCGAATGCGATGTGGATTTTGAGCATCTTTACACCTTCTTTCAATCCGTATTTGAAGAAAACCAAGTCTTCACGTTTCGGAATCTGCGTATTGAATCCGGCCCCACCTTTGACTCTAAGCTTCGAGTAAAAGCCATCCTCTCTGCCCTTTTGTTCGAATAATCGGAGTTCGGAAACGATGGAATACAGGAACAGAAGAATCAGCGAAGAATGGCGACGCCTTGTCGACATCACGCATCAAACCTCGTTGTCCCCGCGTTCCGACACGCCATCATTCCGCTAAACCAAGGACTTATTTATGGATCAAATCTGGAAATGGATCATGCACATGAACGCTAAGGTTTTTTGCCTTGCGGCCTTTTTCCTCTTTTTTGGAATAGCGGCATGGTGCGGCTTTGAATACATGACGCCGGCCGTGCCGTTTAAGGATGGCGGCGGCAAGTTGCCTGAACTTGTTTCGGCTTGGGAAATCGGGACACTGACCATCGTATCCAACCAACTCGCATCCGAATCTCTCGCGATTCCCGTCGATCCTTTCCGCCCCACCATCGAAGCCATTTTCACCAATGAAACGGAGCGGGCCGCATTCCTTAAAGCGCTCAAAGCCGCACAAGCAGCCGCCGCTGGAGTGACCGCGCCTGCCGACGGGAGCAAAAAAGAAGACCCCTTTGCTCATCTCCGAAAAAAAGACAAGAATGCCACCCCGGGAACGTTGACAGGCCCCGACGGGCGTCCTATGGTTGTCCCCAAGCTTACGTTTCTGGGTTTCTTCCAGCGTCCCGACGGCAAGCAAGCCGCCATGTTCCATGACTCGGTCGCCAACACGACCCTTTTCTACGACGCAGGCAAACAAGCGGTTCACGGCGTGGAAATTCTGGACGCCGATGTGCGCGAAGCGAGCATCCGTTTTCCAGACGGGTCCACTCGCAAACTGGCAATCGGAGGAAACGTCGAACTCGCCGCCGAGGTCGACACGCGTCCGCCCGTCAAAAAAGCGATTCCAGCCAAAGCCGGTGCGGCGGCTGCGGCGAAACAAGCGAAAGCCGGACAGCAAAAGATTGCTCAACAGCAGAAACCCGGCGCGCAAAAGGCCGGTCTGCAAAAAAAGCCCTCCAACAGAAGGCCGCACAGAAAAAAGTCCAGAAATAAACCCAGCAACCCAGCCCTAACCCGTAACACAATCTATGTCTTCTGATCGTCAAATCCGCTATTACACCGATGATCTGGTTGTCGATGTCACCCAGAAACTCGTTGACCGAGGCCTTCTCACCAGCGATAAGTTGGGCGAACTGCAAGGACGCGCCGCCCTGACCTTGCAAGGAGTTGACCGCCTTCTCGTCCAAGAGGCCATCGTTAACGAAACCGATCTGCTCAAGGCTTTCTCTGAAGCCAGCGCCATTCCGTTTCACAACATCGGCGATTTCAAGATTGAGCAGGAAGCCATTGAAAAGGTTTCCGCGAAAGTCGCGCTTCGTCACCGCATTGTTCCGCTCACCTTCCAGAACGGCATTCTGCTGCTGGCCGCAAGTCAGGTTCCCACGCTCACCACGGTAGACGGCTTACGCATGGTGCTTGATGCCGGCATTGATTTTGTGATCTGCCCCGAAAGCGACGTCGCCATGTCGCTCACCCATTTTTACGGCCTCGGCGCAGAGACCATCGACCAACTGATCGCCGAAGCCGAGGCCATGCCGCAGGAAAAAGAGGACACGGACATCTCCGTCCACACCCAAGAGACAGGCATGGTCCGTTTCATCAACCTCATCATCGCCGAAGCGATCCGCATGGACTGTACCGACATCCATATCGAACCGTTCGAAAACACCCTGCGCCTCCGCTACCGTATCGACGGCATCCTGCAAGAGGTCCCGCTGCCCAAAGGCGTGGACAGGCTACGCAACGCGGTCAGTTCCTCCGTTAAGATCATGGCGAACATGGACATCGCCGAGCCGGACGAGGCGTGGCGTCGCAAGCGTCAGGACGATCCCGCCTACCGCGAGCTGCCCTGGCTCACCGAGGAGCAACTGCTCAACTACCCCGGGCTGGAGGCCATCGCCGAGCACCGCAAGCCGCACGACGGACGCATCAAGGTTCGTTGCGGCAACAACGATTATGATTTGCGCGTCTCCGTGCTGCCGACCGGCTGGGGCGAAACCGCCTGTCTGCGCATCCTGAACCGCGGCACAATGAAGATCGATCTCGACACGCTCGGACTCTCGCCCTACCAGCTTCCCAAGATCGCGAAGCTGACCGAGTTACCGCACGGCGTTATCCTCATGACCGGCCCGACAGGCTCCGGCAAGACCACCACGCTCTATGCGCTCCTGTCCCGCCTCAATCAGACCGGAACGAAAATCATCACCGTAGAGGACCCCGTCGAATACCAGATGCAAGGCATCAGCCAAGTTCAAACCAACAGCAAGATCGGGCTGACATTCGCGACGGTCCTGCGCTCCATTCTTCGCCACGATCCGGATGTAATCCTCATCGGTGAAATCCGCGACTCGGAAACCGCCGATATCGCGGTGCGTTCTTCGCTGACCGGCCATTTAGTGCTCAGCACGCTCCACACCAACGACGCGCCGAGCGCGGTCACCCGCCTTATCGACATGGGTGTCGAGCCCTACCTGATCTCCTCCTGCGTCGAAGGCATCGTGGCCCAGCGCCTCGTGCGCCGCGTCTGCCGGAACTGTAAAGAAACGTACACGGTACCCGACGCCATCCGCAACGAGATCGCGATGTCCTACCCGGACCGCATCAACGAGGCCGAATT
>CAZTDL010000195.1:0-7710 GCA_964612775.1 uncultured Lentisphaeraceae bacterium | reverse complement strand
AAGAGGTAGCGTGAGTCGTGGGGTCCGGGGGCGGCCTCGGGATGGTATTGCACCGAAAAGACAGGCTCATGCCGGTGACGCATGCCCTCGACCGTGTTGTCGTTGAGGTTTATGTGCGTGACCTCGACGGTCGCTTTGTCCAGAGACGCCATGTCCACCATGAAGTTGTGGTTCTGCGAGGTGATTTCCACCTTGCCTGAACCCAATTCCTGCACCGGATGGTTGCATCCGTGGTGGCCGAACTTCAGGCGGCACGTGCGTCCGCCCATGGCCCAGCCCAAAAGCTGATGCCCGAGGCAGATGCCCATCATCGGCGCTTTGCCGATCAAAGCGCGGATATTCTCGATGGCATACGAGAGCGCAGCGGGGTCCGCCGGGCCGTTTGAGAGAAAGATGCCCGCGGGTTTCATGGCGAGCACGTCCGCCGCAGGGGTCTTCGCCGGGACTACGGTGACACGCATGCCCTGTTGGCGCAGCCGGCGCAAAATGTTGAACTTGATGCCGAAGTCATAGGCCACAACCGGGATCTCCGCCTCAGGCAGCGGCTCATCCAGGATGCCCCACGTCGAAGACATCCGATTGTCCGGATCAAAGTCATAGGGCTTCTTGACGGAGACCTTCTGCGCGTAATCCTGTCCGTCCAAGCCCTCCCATTCGCGGGCGCGTTTTACGCCTTCTTCAGCGGTGATCGCGCCCGTGGCACAGAGATAACCCTTGGGCGTGCCGGCGTTGCGCAACCGAATGGTGAGGGCCCGCGTATCGATGCCCGAGAGCCCGGGAACACCGGCCTCGATCAGCGTCTCGGCAAGCGCCCTTTCCGAGCGCCAGTTGCTGGGCTCGGTATAGTGATGAACAATGAGACCTTCCGCGTGAATGAGGCTGGACTCATAGTCGGGCCTGTTGAAGCCGGTGTTGCCGATTTCGGGTGCAGTGAGTGTCACGATCTGGCCGGCATAAGAGGGGTCGGTCAGAATTTCCTCGTAGCCCGGGGTGCCGGTGTTGAACACGACTTCGCCGAGGCGGTCAACGGGCGCGCCGAATGACCAAGCTGGATAGACCGTGCCGTCCGCGAGTGCGAGGAAGGCGTTTTTTTCGCGTTGTTGTTTCCACGTATACATAAAATGTGTCGGGGTTGCGCAGGGGAGAATCATGATTCGCCCCCGCAAGATTACGAGTGCTTGTGGTTGGCCTTGCGGTTGAATTCCTGCAGAGAGAGAACCTCGAAGCGCTTGAGTGTGCGTAGCCGCTTGATGCCGTCCACCGCGGACTGCAGTCCTCTCACGGTGGTGGTGATCGGCATGCCGCGACGGATCGCCTCTGTGCGCATGATCACCTCGTCTTGAGCGGGCTTTGCTCCGGTAGGGACGTTGACGATCCACTGAACCTCGTTGTCTGTGATCAGGTCGAGGACATTGGGCCGGCCATCGGAGATGCGGAAGACGGCGCGCGCTTTGATACCGCTGTCACGCAAAGCGGTGGCCGTGCCTCGCGTGGCATAGATCGTGTAACCGAGTGCGGTCAGTTCGTGGGCGATGACCATGGTTTCTTCTTTATCGTGATCCGCCACGCTCAAGAAAACATTGCCTTCAAGCGGCAGCGGATTGCCGGCCGCAAGCTGGCTCTTGACGTAAGCCATTCCGGGATCAGGATCAATGCCCATGACCTCGCCTGTGGAATGCATCTCCGGCGTGAGCAGCATGTCGCAACCGGGGAATCGGTTGAAAGGCAACACCGCCTCTTTGAAGGCATAATGGCGAATGGAGACTTCGCGCGTAAAGCCGAGCGCTTCGAGCGTGCTTCCCGCCATGACGAGTGCGGCGAGACGCGCGAGCGGAACGCCGATGGCTTTGCTGACATAAGGTACGGTACGCGAAGCGCGGGGATTGACCTCAATGATGAAAACCACGTCGTTCTGCACCGCATACTGGACGTTCATCAAACCGACGACATTCAGTTCTTTGGCGAGCGCGTGGGTATAGCGCCGGATCTCGTCGCATATCGCGGGCTTCAAGCTCCGGGGCGGAATGCTGCACGCGCTGTCGCCGGAATGGATGCCGGCCTTTTCGACGTGCTCCATGATTGCGCCGAGCACCTGGATCTTGCCGTCGGAGATGCAGTCCACATCCACCTCGATGGCGTCTTCAAGGAACTTGTCGATCAGGACGGGATGCCCTTCCGAAGCGTCAAACGCGTCTTTTACGAAATCGGCGAGTGATGCCTCATCGTATACGATGGCCATGGCGCGTCCACCCAGCACGAACGAGGGGCGAACCAGTACCGGAAAACCGATACGGCGTGCCACGGCAAGCGCTCCGGCGTAGTCGGTGGCCGTGCCGTTTTCGGGTTGGCGCACACCCACTTTATCCGCAAGTTGCTTGAAGAATTCGCGATCCTCGGCTTTTTCGATGCTCTCGGGCGATGTGCCGATGATCGTCACGCCGTTGGCGGCGAGCGACTTGGCCAGATTGAGCGGGGTCTGTCCTCCGAACTGAACGATCACGCCATCGCATTTTTCTCTGCGGTAAATCGCCAACACATCTTCAAGGGTGACCGGCTCGAAATAGAGTTTGTCCGAGGTGTCGTAGTCGGTTGAGACGGTTTCCGGATTGCTGTTCACCATGATGGTCTCGAAACCGGCCTCTCGCAGGGCGTAACAGGCGTGGACACAGCAATAGTCGAACTCAATGCCTTGGCCGATGCGGTTAGGCCCGCCGCCAAGAATCATGATCTTCTTTTTGGGCGTGGTTTGAGGGGGCAGATCGGAGAGGTCCGCGGCGGTAGACCATGTGGAGTAGAAATAGGGTGTAAAGGCCTTGAATTCCGCCGCGCAGGTGTCGACCAGTCCATAGACAGGAACGAGCGCGAGCTTCTCCCGCATGTCCCGCACGTCCGCTTCACTTGAATGGGTGAGGAACGCGATCTGCCGGTCGGAGTAACCGAGCTCCTTTGTCTGCCGGAAGAGCGGAAGATCTGCCGCAAGCGCGGGCAGCGAGCCGGTTTTTCGGATTTCCTCCTCGAAGGCGACGAGTTCGTGGAGCTGGTTAAGAAACCAGGCGTCGACCTTGGTGATCGAGTGGATGCGGTCGATGCTCCAGCCTCGCACAAAAGCCTCGTGGATGTGAAAAATACGGATAGGTCCCGCATGCCGCAAGGCGTTCTCAAGCGATTCGTCGGTGAAATGGCGGCTGACATCATTGTCCTTGCCGTCGGCTCCGAATCCCCCGCGTCCGATCTCGAGAGAGCGTAACGCCTTTTGCAGCGACTGCTGGAAAGTCTTTCCGACGGCCATGGTCTCGCCGACCGACTTCATCGATGTCGTGAGGGCGGGGTTTGAGTCCGGAAATTTCTCGAAGGCGAAGCGGGGCACCTTGGTGACCACGTAGTCGAGCGCAGGTTCAAAACAGGCGGGGGTTTCGCGCGTGATGTCGTTGCGCAGTTCATCGAGCGTGTATCCGACGGCAAGCTTCGCGGCGATGCGCGCGATAGGAAAACCGGTCGCCTTGGACGCGAGCGCCGATGAGCGGCTGACACGCGGATTCATCTCGATCACCACGAGACGGCCGTCCTCCGGGTTGATGGCGAACTGAACATTCGAGCCGCCGGTCTCCACGCCGATTACGCGCATGACGGCAATCGAGGCATCGCGCAGAAGCTGGTATTCACGGTCTGTGAGCGTCATGGCCGGAGCGACGGTGATGCTGTCGCCCGTATGGATGCCCATGGGATCAAAGTTTTCGATAGAGCAGATGATGGAGATGTTGTCTTTGCGGTCGCGCATGACTTCCATCTCGAACTCTTTCCAGCCGAGCACCGATTCTTCGATGAGAACCTCGTGAACGGGACTGAGGCTGATACCGTTGGAACAGATGGTTTCAAACTGCGATGCATCGTAAGCAATGCCGCCGCCGCTGCCGCCCAGCGTGAAGGCGGGACGGACGACAACGGGGAACACCCCGATTTCTTTCTGGATTTTCCAAGCCTCTTCTAGAGTGTGCGCGGTGCCGCTCTTAGGCACGGCAAGACCGATCTGGATCATCGCGTCCTTGAAAAGCTGGCGATCTTCGGCGCGGCGGATAACCTCGGCATTGGCTCCGATCATCTCAACCTGATAACGATCAAGGATGCCTTGATCTGACAACTCGATAGCGAGGTTCAGGGCCGTTTGTCCGCCGAGGGTCGGCAGAATGGCGTCGGGGCGTTCGCGACGGATGATTTCGTGCAGAATATCAACCGTCAACGGCTCGATGTAGGTTCGGTCCGCAAATTCCGGATCGGTCATGATGGTGGCCGGGTTACTGTTGACCAGAACCACCTCATATCCTTCCTCGCGTAAGGCCTTACAGGCTTGCGCGCCGGAATAGTCAAACTCACAGGCTTGTCCGATTACGATCGGACCCGCACCAACAATCATGATTTTCGAAAGGTCGTTTCTTTTGGGCATCTTTCAGGCTCCGGTCTACCATGCATGAAACAATTCTTTGGTAAATTAGCAGAGGGTGTGCCAAGAACACGGGGTCTCTGGAGAGACCGTGTTGGAAATCAAAATAGCAAAATTCCGCGGAAACGACGCTAATAATTTTTATGTGTCGCAAGAATGTTGAAAAAGGGCGTGTTATTGATGCCGAAAATGTGTTTTAAGATGCGGCCGCCGCCGAAAATGTTTTATAGTATCGATCAAGATTTGGGTTTTCAATTTCAATAATGTCCGGTATGATGTCCACGTTACAAAGATGAAAAAGGAGGGGAGTATGGGTTTGTTTTGCGGGCGGATCATATCGGTATGCGTGATGTTTTCGGTTTGTGCCGTGTCGGTTTCCGGTGAAACCGATTTCGCCAGACGGGGTGCGGAAGCGGCGAAGGAGTACAGACTGCTCGACAGGGAGATGACTCAGAGTCCGCAGACGCATGCCGGTATTTTTGATGAGGCGGCTCGTCGGGCCCAGGCGTTTAACCAAGCGGCGACGATTCTGCCGTCGGATCGTGACCCGTTGGATGTGGTCGTTCGGCGAAGCCGGGCTTTGTATGACGATCTGAAGGGGCAGACCTCAACGCTGGCCGATGCGGGACGCCGTTTGTCGGCGTTGGAAGAGCGTGCACGGGAGACGCCGGTGACGGAGAAGGCACAGCGTTACGCGCATTTTGAGAACGCCGTGGCGTTGCGTCGCGAAATCGCGTTCGCTAATCCGATCCTGCAAGCGATCACGAAAATCCTGTTTATCACTCGCGAGGCTTTGCCGCCTAATGAACTGGATTGGGGCGTTCACATGTGTGACCAGTACTTCGGCTTTCATGCCACGTCACACGGTTTGACGAGGGAGAATGGTTTGTATGTGCTGGAGAATCCGTGGTCGGATGCGCCGACGGTTCGGAATCTTCTCTTGAACTCCGTGATCGAGTCCGGGGCGAGGAAGGGTAAGAAATTGGGGAATGGCGGGTATCTTTCGCCGGATGTGTCGTATGACGGGAAACAGATTCTTTTTGCCTATACGGACGGTTTGCCGCAGATCCGGGTATGGAACGAGAATACGGTTTTCCATCTTTTCAAGTGTCATGCGGACGGTTCGGGGTTGGTGCAGTTGACGGATGGCAAGGTGAACGATTTTGATCCCTGCTGGTTGCCTAACGGGCGGATCGTCTTCATTTCCGAACGGCGCGGCGGGTATGGCCGTTGTCATCGGCGTGAAGTTCCGACCTTCACGTTGCATTCGATGTTCGAGGATGGTTCCGACATCGTTTGCCTGAGTCATCACGAGACCAATGAGTGGCAGCCGAGTGTGGACAACAACGGCATGGTGGTGTATACGCGGTGGGATTATGTGGACCGCGGTTTCAATCAGGCGCATCATCCTTGGATTACCTATCCTGACGGACGCGATCCGCGTGAATTAAACGGCAACACGCATCTGTCTCAGCGGACGGCTCCGCATCTGGTGGCGGATGTGCGCGCGATTCCGGGGTCCTCAAAATATGTGGCGATTTCGGCGGGCCATCATACCGAGAATCATGGTTCCGTGATCATCATCGATCCGTCGGTGGCGGACGATGGCGAAATGTCGCAGATCAAGCGCGTGACCCCCGACCAACTGTTGTCGGAGACGGAATACTATAGTTGGAATAATCTGGCTAAAGGATCGGGGGCGTATGCCACGCCGTGGCCGCTAAGCGAAAAGTATTATCTCTGCGTCTATGATGGCGATGCGAATGCGCAGTACGGCGACATGGAGTGGCGGCAGCGGCGTTACGCGGTGACCCTGATGGATGCGTTTGGCAACAAAATCCCGATTTATACGCATCCTCTGATCTCTTGCTTGAGTCCGATGCCGCTGCATGCGCGCACGAAGCCTCCGGTTTTGTCGCATGGCACGCTGGTGGGCCTGCCTCGCATGCCCAACGGCGAGAAGCCTCAGGTGATGCCGAAAGATGCGTTGCCGAAGCTTGCGACGGTGGGGCTTGTCAACGTGTATAACACGCGGAGGCCTTTTCCCGAAGGAACGAAAATCAAGGCATTGCGTATTTGGCAGGTATTGCCAAAGGTCATGCCGATCGTCGGAAATCCTCGTTTAGGCGTATGTGATCAACTCTGCGGGAGGCAGTGTCTTGGCACCGTGCCGGTCGAAGAGGACGGCAGCGCCTATTTCGAGGTGCCGGTGGGCGTGCCGGTCTTGTTCCATGCGCTGGATGACAAGGGCGTTGCGGTGCAGGGCATGCGCAGCGCGACCTATACGGCTCCGGGAGAACGGCTGATGTGTAACGGTTGCCATGAGCAGCGTGTGGGCGCGGCGCAATCCGTGCAGAGCAGCGCGCCGCTGGCGATGCGGCGCGCGCCGTCGGTGATTCGCCCCGAAGTGGACGGCGCGTGTCCCTATAGTTATCCGAGGCTGGTGCAGCCGGTGTTGGAGGCCAAATGCGTGTCATGCCACGGCGACACGCGCAAGGAGAAAATGCCGGATTTGCGCAAGGGCGAGTGGCAGCAGAACCCCTTCCGCTTCTATAACTCGTTTTTCGGACTCGTGCCGTATGTGCATTATTACAGCAACGCGTATCGCGGTAAGGAGTGGTGGAAATTGGGCGTTCAGAGGGATGCGTTTGTGCAGCCGTATACCGAGCCCGGAAAATTCGGCGCGCTCGCCTCGCCGCTTTACGCGATGTTGTCCAAGGGGCATCACGATGTGAAATTGACGGATGAGGAAATGCGCCGCCTCGTGATTTTTATGGAGTCGAACGCCGCCTACTTCGGGCATGATCACGACACGGATGCGCAAGCCGAAGGAAAAATCGTATCTCCCGTGTTGCAGTAAGGTGCGCGGTCTTTCTTCTGTGAAGGATTTGAAGATGAGCATGATCGTGCGCAAAGTGGCCTGTCTCGTGTCGGCGGGATGGACGTTATTGGCTGTGGGGACGCAGGCGGTCGACGACGCGACGGTGAAAAAGGCGCTGTCGGAACCGGTTTTGGATGAAGCGTTGTGCGGCGGTTTTCCTCAGCGGATGCTGGATCGCGTGCTGTCGGAGCGTTTGGCCAAAGCCGGGGCTTCGATCCGGGTTGCGCAGGAGCAGATCGCAACGCCCGAACAGCTGGCGTTGTGGCAGAAGAAGACGCGGGCTTCGTGTATTGATGCGTTGGGCGGTTTTCCCGCACGGACCCCGCTCCATGCGCGTGTGACGGGGATGATCGCAAAGGACGGTTATCGGATCGAAAAAATTCTGTTTGAA
>CAZTDL010000194.1:0-7733 GCA_964612775.1 uncultured Lentisphaeraceae bacterium | reverse complement strand
CACCCTGATTTTTTCCGCGTGGATATCCAGCAGATCGGCCGCCGATTCGGCAGGATCTGTCTCCATTTCGCTCGTCAGAACGCCTCGCAGCGTTTTAAGCGATTCCGAACCCATGCGCCAGAATCGCTTCCAGCCGAGCATACCGACCACGAGCAAGGTTCCGACCACCAACGTTCTCGCCCATCCTTGTTCCGGCATAATGGTGCCGCTCAGCATCACGCTCTCAAAAAACAATACGGCGAGGCCAGCGATCGCAAACAGCATACAGGTGATGCGTCCAAACGATTGAGCCCACAAGGTTTCGGCAACCTTGGTTGGAATCAAGGCGTTGGCCATGGCCCGCCCCAACGTGCGAGCACGAAAAAAAACCATGATCGCGTTTGGCACCGTCAGCAGACACGCCGAGGCCCACAACAACGTTGTCTTGTTCTCATCAATCACCGGCGAAAACCTCGTGTAATCCAACCTTGCCAACATGCCGGCCGTGATAAAGATCACAGCCACCAGCGCAAATTGCAACACCAGCAGCAACAGACTTACACGAATCAACTGAACCGTCTCGCTAGACGCGGAACTGTGCAGAAAGCGGTCCACCCAGTTGGAATAAGTCTCCAAATACTCTCTCCATCGCAACGGCAAACGGCATTCAACCCAGTCGGAAAACGGTTCCGACGCACGCAGCAAGAAGGGGTTCAACATGGTTGTCAGCACCGACACGCCGACCGCGACCTGATACACCGAGCTGTCCACCACTTTCATAGTCAATCCGATCAGCGCCACCAGATAGGCAAACTCACCGATCTGGGCCAACCCTATACCGGTCTGGATCGCGTTCTTGATATCCAATCCGGTCAGCAACGCGCCCACCGTGCAGTTGACGCTCTTTCCGACGACCACAACAAGCGTGAGCCCGATGATCGCCTGCCAGTGCGCCAGCATCTGCAGCGGATCAACCAGCAACCCGATCGTTACAAAAAAGATCGCGCTGAACATCGTTCGCAAAGGCACACACTGCTGGTAGATCCGTTTCAGCGGTTCAGACTCGGCCCCCATCACGCCCACCAGGAACGCGCCCAGCGCCAGGCTGAAATCAAGTTTCACCGCGATGAAAGAAACAAAGAAACAAAAACCCAGCATCGTCAGCAGCAGCGACTCATCATCCTTCAACTTCGCCACTTTGTTCAATACGCGCGGAACCAGCAACAGCCCGAAGATCGTCACTCCGGTCAAAAACAGCAGGAGCCCGCCGAGACTGTATACCATCGCCCCCACGTGCACCGTTCCAGACTTCACAAGCCCCGTCAGCAACGCGATCACGCCGACGCATAGAATGTCTTCGGTGATGGTGACCCCGAAAATATACTTCGTGAATCGACGCGCGCCCCACCCCATCTCACTGATGGTCTTGGCCAGAAGTGTCGTGGCGGAGTCGCTGATTGCCGCACCGAGAAACAGACTTTGCACCGACCCCCACCCGAAAATCTTTGTTCCCACAAAGTGACCGGCCCACATCATAACCGCCATGTCCAGCAGCGCGGTGGGAAAAATGACATGGCCAACCTTCTTTAGTTTCCTGACACTGAATTCCAAACCCAGCGTGAACATCAGAAAAACAACGCCGACCTGGCCCAGCACATCGATACTTCCCTGATTGATGACAAACGAGCCGCCCAAGGTATACTTGCCGATAAGCGTTCCGGCAAGAATATATCCGATGACCTTCGGCCACCCCAAACGCGTGAAAACCGCCGAAACCATCCCGACAGCCACAAGGATGACGGCCAAATCCTGAAAAAATGAAGTCGTATCCATAACCGGAACGGTGTCCACCCCTTACGTGTTAGGTCCTCGACGCATGAAAACCGAAACCCGCTTCGGAATTTATCCGACCTCAATCTCAACACGTCCCTGAAACACGTCCACGCGTTTGACCGGCACATCCATCCCGATGCCTTTTGACGCCAGCAGAACAGACGGTTCGAGGATGATCACCTCGTTCTCCACAGCCACGCCGGCGATACCCTGCAACTTCTGCGACAAGACATTCATGACCTGCGAGGATACCATCGCGGGGGTCAGCCCCATCAGTCCGACCGACACATGCGCCAGCCGTACCCCCAACTTGCGGCCATGCTCCAACACATCCGTCGTCCACTGGGTTTCGAACGGAACCGAAAAACCGACCTGGAACTTCCCGCCGATCTTGACCGCGCCCGGTGCAAGTCCAAACGTCACGTCCTTCAATTGCTGGACCGCACTCAACCCAGGCAGGACTCTCACCGCGAGCTCATGCTCTTCCAACACCACTTTCACAGCTTGAATAATCATTGTGTTTCTCTAAACCGCTTTCGCCTCTAAATCATAATCCTTGCCACCGGTGATCTTCACACGCAAGAAATCGCCGATCTTCGCATCTTGCGGCACCGCCGTCACGCGTGTCTCGCCATCCACATCGGGTGCCTGCCGCGGCAACCGTCCAACCCAAACGTCCGGACTTTCCCGGCGCAAAAGCAAGACGGTATCCGTCGTGCCTTTCAGCGCACGCGCGTGTTCCGCCACGATGGCCTTTTGCACGGCCATCAACCGTTGGCAACGGTCCTCAGCCACCTCGGGGTCCGGCGTACCGTCCATCTCAAAAGCGGCGGTCTCCTCTTCCGGCGAGAAAGCGAACACGCCAAGATGGTCAAACTTCGCCTCCGACACATACTCCATCAAATGATCAAAGTGCGCCTCCGTCTCACCCGGAAAACCAACAAGGCAGGTCGTCCGCAACACGATGCCGGGAACGGACTCCCGCAGACGCGAGGCCAGATTCTCTGTTGCGGCCACAGCCATACCGCGATTCATGGCCCGCAGAATATCGGGATGGCTGTGCTGCACAGGGAGATCCAAGTATTTGCATGGGTGCCGCCCTGTGTTCAAGACATTCAGAACGTCATCCGTCACACCCGCCGGATACCCGTAAAGCACGCGAAAGCGAAACTCGCCCTCCAGCGCATCTATACTCCGCATCAGGTCGGCGATAACGGGCGCATCGGCCTTGTCCAAACCGTATTGGAGAACATCCTGCGCGATCAGATTGATTTCCCGGACGCCCGCGCTCACCATATCGGACGCCTCCTTCACCAGTTCCGCCATCGTCCGTGAGCGGAAATGGCCACGAATGTTCGGGATCGAACAATACGAGCAACGGTGGTTGCATCCATCCGCGATTTTAAGATAGGCAAAAGGTCCGCCCGTAAACAACAGCGTGGGATACTTCGGCGAATAGACCTTAACAGGAAGCCCCTCCGCGACGATAACGCCGCACTTTTTCCCTGCCGAGACACGTTTCACCACCGCGCAGATCTGATCAAGTTCATCGACCCCCAGAAAGGCGTCCACATCCGCAAAGGCTTTCTTGAGCCGCTCGCGATAGCGCTGCACCATGCAGCCGGTCACGATCACGGCCATACAACCGCCCTGTTTTTTATGCTCGCATGCGGCCAAGATCGCATCCGCCGCCTCTTCGCGTGCGGAATCAATGAACGCGCAGGTATTCACCAGAATCACGTCGGCCTCTTCAGGAGAATGCGCAAGCATGATCTTGCCACTCTTCAGATAGCCGGCCATCACCTGTGAATCCACAAGGTTTTTTGAACAACCGAGGCTGATAAAACCAACCGAAACCGGCATGTTGATTCCCTTTCGAATACGCCACCTAGTCGACCAGATCGCCCAGCAGCATGATCTGGCTCATCCACACGCGGGTCCCCTGAAACTTAGGCTCCTTGAGTTCCTTCGCTGGGTCCTTTAGACGAAAAGCCACACTCTGGCGATCCGGCTGTTCCGGATGAATCTCGATCGTCACATCATGAACCTTATCCATATCGTTGTCGGCCATCACATTCAGCGTCGCGATGCGGTGATAGGTGCAATAGCTGTCGAAACGCGGCACGGGTCTTGACCCCGGTTTACCATCCACCGTAATCGTCACTTGGCCACCATCCGGGCCAAGCAAATCGTAGACTTTCGCGAGTTTCCCTTTGAACTTGAAATGCAGCTTGCTGCCGGGCTGAGAGGCGGCCCAGATCTGTCCCATACGATTCCCGAACGCTTTCTGCTTACCGTCCTCGGCAGGTAACGCCTTCCAATCCCCCGTTAGCATCGTTTCCGATAGCGGCACCATTTTCGCCGACTCCCAATTGTCGGCGACAAACGTCGTGAGCAGTTTAGCCTTGTGATCTGCGGCGGGAAGGTCCTTCATCCGCGTCAGTCCCGCGATGATGGCCGCCTTGTAAAGATCATGCCCCTCATCGCGCGGATGAACCCCGTCATTCGCAAACAGCAGGCGCTTGTCAGCAGCAAGCCTTTCGCGGATCTGCTTGTCGCGGTCCGGAGATTCTTTCGGCACGGCGGTTTCGATCACCTTCGCATCCATAATCAGCTTATTGTCTTTAAGCAACTGAGCCACGCGGATTCCAAAGTTGATCGAAGGTATCCCATAATGATCCGCCAACATTTCCATCGCAGAAGCGGAGCGGTTACACATCCCGTTGACATAGTCATTTGTGAACGCCGTGGTAATCGTATAGGTAAAAACGATATCCGTCAGAGGATCATGCTTCCAAGTCTGGCGAACGATGCCTTCCATCGTGCGCCAGATCGGCTCTGGAGCCGCACCGCCGTCATTCGTCGCAACCTCGACAAACAGAAGATCCGGCTGATACGCCAGCACGTCACGGCTCAAGCGAAAAACACCCAGATCGCTCCCCGTGCCGCCGATAGCCGCATGAATCTCCTTAAATGAAGCCGTCGGATATGTCGTCCTCAGCCATTCGGTCGTCTTGTTGCGCCAACCGTTCATCGCCGTAATTGAACCGCCTAAATAAGCCACGGTCACCTCTTCACCGGACCGGATCTTCTTCATCACGTTACCGATGCCGTCGCGCGCGCGGACTTCCTCAGCCTTGACCGCGTGATAGACGGGAATCTCGGACGACCAACCGATTGCCCCGTTCACCATCAGCGCAGCCACAACACATTTAAAACCATTCTGCTTCATGTTTCTCCCCTGTTTCTTGAATCTTTCGAATGGAATCTATGATACAACATCAAACAGAAAACCGACAAGCAAAGGTTCAGATTCTCTTGACTTATTCTATCGGAGCGATTGCCGCCATTGCTTTCAGACGCGCCGGACCCTCGGCATATCAGAACCGCCATGCAAGCTGGCCGACACAGCGCGGTTCACGCGCATCCCTCGGCCAGCCGCTGACTTCACAAAGAAACCGTGGCAACATCACTCGGTCATCCTTCTGTTTTACAGGGGAAACGCTGCTTTTTATCCACACCAAGGCCATCCCGCAACATTCAAAACAATCTCGTTAGATCATATATTCGGATATTTAATCCATATATATCGGAATAATTAGCGAAAATAATCAGTCCTTTTATCAAAATAATCCGGTTAATTTAACGTTTCATTGCTTTTCATGAATATGTTATTTTATCACACATTCGGAGGTGTGATATGGATTCGATTGGATTATGCGATGACTATCATCCGACACTTTGGAGAACCTGCCGGGTGTTGGCGAACAAACAAAGACTCTTGTGCTTGAAAACCGTGATCAACACGCCGCAACGTTCGGTAGGCGAGGTCGCTGAGATATGCAGCCTCCCTCCGCACAAGGTGAGCATGCACCTTCGCGCACTGCAATCCCGAGGGCTTTTGCATGCCTCGCGCCAAAGCCGCTGGGTCCGTTACGCCCCAGACCCAGACCCGCTTGTGCCCTGCGCCCGCCCCATCCTTTACGCGATGCAAATTGCCTTCGCAACGCTCAACGAAAATGAAGTCTTGCGAACCCTCACGGCTTTTACCCATCCGCGACGGCTGGCAATCTTATACCAGCTTCAGACACGTCCATCGATATCAGAAGACCTTTTGTCAGTCGTCACCCAAATCAGTTCCCCCGCCTTATGGCGACACCTCAAGAAGCTTGAATCGCGCAACCTCGTCGCCCACAGTGAAGGCAACTGGAGCCTCCACGGCGCCCCGCCACGCCTAGCCCATACCTTTCTCACGCTGATCGCCCTGGCATCTTTAGCGCACCGCAGTGTATAACAACTCCAGCGCCCGCTCCGCAGCCGACCGGCGGATCGTCTCGCGATCCCCCTCAAAGAGACACCTCTCTGACCGCACACCTCCCGGCGAGGCAAGCCCAAAGTAGACCAGACCAACCGGCTTTTGCGGCGTTCCTCCATCCGGCCCGGCGATACCCGTCACAGACACGGCCACATCAGACCCCAAGCGCTGCCGCGCACCCGACGCCATGGCTTCCGCGCACTCAGCGCTTACCGCTCCGACACGATCCAGCACCTCCCGCGGCACGCCTAAAAGGTCGCGTTTGACCGCGTTGGAATAGCTCACCACGCCTCCCAAAAAAACGGCCGACGCCCCCGGCACGGAGGTGATGCGTGCGGCGATCAGTCCGCCCGTACACGATTCCGCAGTCGCAAGCGTCGTTTCCCTCTCCCTGCAGACTGCCACTAGCCGACGCTCCACGTTCATTGCAATCACCTTTCATCCTTAAATCAGGTTAAACGCTATTACTATAATGAACGCGGGCCTCTTCCGCGACGTTAAATAACCATTGCCGACCACATACCCGTTTTGTACGCTTACAAAAAAAGGAACACATATGTCATTCATTAAATTCTGCAGAATCAGCCATGCTTATTTGTGCATTTTCTTTTTCCCCATGGCGTGCATCTATGCCATAACCGGCGTCTGTTACATCTCCGGCTACAAAGGCCGTGTCGACACCTCACGCTACGCCGCAACGTTTGATGGCCCTCCCCCCGCGACGGCCGAGGCTAAAGACGCGTTCGTTAAGAAAGTATTGGCCGCCAACGGAATTCCATGCCCGAAAGGAGAGGGAAAAGAAATGCGAAACACGTTCATCGTCGGTCGCCCCACTCGGCGACATGCCGTGCTCGAGCCGTTACGAGGGAACTCAAAAGAAGCGATCGTTTGCGTCAACACCCCCAACCTCTTTGCCACATTGACCCTCTTGCACAAAGCGAAGGGCGGAAGCCCTTTTAACGTTTTCGGCATCACTTTCAGCGCAACCCTATTGCTTATGTATCTCTCAGGCCTCCTCCTTTTCTGGACCGTTGCAGAACTCCGAACAAAGTTGGCCCTCTGTTTCGCGGGAGGCCTGATTGTCACCATCATGGTCATCATCGGCAACGTCTAACCTTCAAAGCCTTCTTCGTTCCCGCAACTTCTGGCTTCCTCAAACACACGCTGTTCGTGTATCTTTGCCCCATGCGCGCTTTTCTTTCTATCATCATACCGGACGAGATCAAGATCCAACTGACTGCGGCCATCAAACGGTTCGCCCCCATCGCTGTTGACGTAAAGTGGAGCAACAAAGATCAACTGCACATAACGCTCGCCTATCTGGGGGAAATCTCCCCTGCCATTCTGCCGCATGTGACCGCCGCGGCAAACCGCGTGTGCGCAGTGTTGCCGACCTTCACCTGCCGCGCCTATGGTCTCGGGTTTTTCGGGACCAAGCGCAACCCGAAGACGCTCTGGGCCGGCGTGGATCCCTCGTCTGAATTGGAGACGCTATATGAAGGTCTTTGGAAAGAGCTCAAGAAATTCGGCTTCGAAAACGACGAATCCGATTTTCGCCCACATATCACTCTCGGACGATGCAAAGAATCCGCCCGCAACCATCCCG
>CAZTDL010000193.1:0-7773 GCA_964612775.1 uncultured Lentisphaeraceae bacterium | reverse complement strand
CTCCAAGATCGTACCGATGGTCGAAGCGATTCTGCTCGGCAATGTGGCGGAACGTGTACCGGACACGCTGTTGACGTGGGACGCCCCCAAAATGCGAATCACAAATTCGGCAACCGCCGACGACTTTCTGCGGCGCAACTACCGCAAGGGCTGGGAACTTCAAGGGTTAGGAGCCTAAGCATGAATCGGCGGACCTTTCTTAAAGCAGGCGCGTCAACCCTCGCCCTGCCGTATCTGATTCCAGCCTCGGCGCTTGGCCGGGCGGGACGTCCCGCCCCCTCGGAACGCATCAACCTCGGGTTCATCGGCTATGGCACGCAAGGGCGCTACAACGCCAGCAATTTCATGAACGATGATCGCGTGCAAGCCGTGGCCGTCTGCGACTGCAACAAAGAGTCGAAGCTCTACGGCTATACGTCCGGTCTCGAAGGAGGACGCGAATACGGACGGCGCACCGTCAACGCGTTCTACGCCAAGCAAACCGGCCAAGCGGACTATAACAGTTGCGCGACATTTATCGACTTTCGCGAACTGTTGGAAAAACCGGATCTGGATGCGGTGATGATCTGTACGCCCGACCACTGGCACGCCGCCATGGGCATCGCCGCCATGCGCAAGGGTAAACACGTCTATTGCCAAAAGCCGCTCACGCTCTCCGTTGCCGAAGGTCGCGCCATGGCCACCGTGGCCAAGGAGACCGGCGTGGTTTTCCAGACCGGTTCGCAGCAGCGTTCCGACACCTATTTCAAGATGGCAGTGGAATTCATCCGCAACAACCGGCTGGGCAAGATCCGAAAAGTGAAGATCGGTCTGCCCAAAGCGTGGCACAAGTTTTACGGACGCACCGGCGCACTGGCCAGCTTCGAGCCTTGTCCTGTTCCGGAAGGACTGGACTACGAGTTGTGGACAGGTCCCTCGCCCATGCGCACCTACTGCTCCGCGCTACAGCCGCTCTCGTGGCGCAGCAACTACGACTTCGCCGGCGGCGTACTCACCGACTGGGGCGCTCACCATTCGGACATCGTCCAGTGGGCGTTCGACAAAGAGCTTTCGGGACCGACCTCCATCGAAAACATCAAGGCGGGCTTCCTGCCGCCACCCGGAGACGTCTTCAACGTGGCCAAAGAATTCTCCTACGATTTCGTTTATCCCGAGGGCGCGCGCGTAACCGTCAGCACGGACGTTGAGATCGGCATCCGTTTTTACGGTGAAAACAACACGTCTCTCTTTGTGACACGCGGCGGCATCAAAACGGAACCCGCGACCTTGATCCGCGAAAAAATCAAAGAAAACGAGATTCACGTCTATGCCAGCCGCGCACATGAGAGAAATTTCATCGATTGCATCTACAGCGGGAAACCCACTATCGCGCCGTGCGAAACCGGACACAGGTCCAACACGATCGGCGCGTTGGCCGTGATCGGGCTGAGACTCGGGCGCTCGACCATCAAATGGGATCCCGCCGCCGAAACGATCATCGGCGACGAAGCGGCAAAGGCCATGCTGAGCCGAAAAATGCGGGAGCCTTGGAAGGTGTAAAACAGAAACCCACGCAAAAGGCAAAATCTCATGATTTTCAACAGAAGGCAGTTTTTCAAATTCGGCGCGATAGGCCTCGGCGGAGCGGCGTTGGGCGGGGCTACAAAGGCATGCGCGGCTGAGAGCGTCATGCCCAAACTCCAGACACCCGTACCGCCGGCCGAATTACATATCGGTTGCCAGCAGGCACTGGTCCCCGGAAAAACCTTTGCGGAACGCTTTGACTTCCTTGAAACCAACGGCTATGACCGGGTGGAAATCAGCGGCGGCAACTGGGAGTGGTTCGCCAAGAATGCGGAAGAGATGGCAACCGCCATTAAAGGCCGTCAACTCCGGTTTTCAGTGACCTGTATCGGCGCGCGGGGCAACTCGGGCATGGCTGATCCGGTTGAGCGGCGCGCCGTGATCGACACCACAAAAAGCATCCTCGAAAACGCCGCCCAGCTAAAGGCCGTCGGTTCAATCATGTGCCCGGCGCGCAAAAAGATCGAGTTGCCCTTCCCTGAGTTACGCGAGCGCTTTCTGAGCGAAATACTGCCGGAAATATTGGCTCACGGCGAGAAATGCGGCGCGTGTGTCATTCTCGAACCGCTTAACCGCACAGAGACGATGTTTTTGAGGCAGGTGGCCGATGGCGCGGCCATCGCCCGCGACGCGAAAAGCGCAGCCATCGGCGTAATGGGCGACTTCTGGCATATGACATTTGAGGAACCCAGCGATATGGGCGCGTTCATTTCAGCCGGCGCGTATCTGAAACACGTTCATATCGCCTCTCGTAAGACACGCAAAATTCCCGGCGTGGATGGCGAGGCGGATAACTATGTGAACGGATTCAAAGGTCTAAAGCTGATCGGCTACAGGGGAGCGATCAGTATCGAGGCCGGATATCCGAAAGATACGCCGGACGATCAAAAGAAAAAACTGCTGGCCCATGCCGCAGTCCTCATTCGCAATCAATGGAACGAAGCGTAATCACGTGTAAGGGCCGGCCTTGCGTCTGCCCCATCCACCCAAACAAGGGAGAGATCCACCATGCAGAACCGCAGAGACTTCATCAAGAATGCAACCGTGTTTTCAGCCATGATGGCCGCCGCACCGGCCATCGTCAGCGCGCAAGGCGCGTCCCGGACGTTCAAGGTCGCGATTATCGGTTCAGGCCGACGCGCCTCCGCAGCTTTCGAGAATATGATGGAGGCGGCCAAAAAAATGGGGCACACGCTCCAGCTCGTGGCCGCGCACGACTATTTTCTTGAAGAGGCCCAGCGCCGGTGCAAGCAGTTCGGGTGCGATGAGAAATTCGCGTTCGGCGGCGGCAGCGGATATAAGAAAATGCTGGAGGTCCCCGGCATCGAGATTGTGATTCTGGGCGCACCGCCCGCGTTCCGTCCTCTGCACCTTGATGCCTGCGTCAAGGCCGGCAAGCATGTGTTCGCCGAAAAACCGGTCGCGGTCGATCCGCAAGGCGTCCGGCTTATCCTTGAAAGCGCCGCCGCCGCCCAAGAGAAAAAGCTGACGCTCGTGACCGGCACGCAGCGCCGTCACGCGGGCGCCTACATGAAGCAGGCCCTCGCCCTCCAGAAAGGCCAGCTCGGCACCATCCGCGGCGGCAACATCTATTGGTGCGGCGGATGGGGCAGCGTACGTCTGCGCAAGCCCGATGCCACCAATGCGCAATACATGTGCAACAATTGGATGAATTGGGCGCCGATGTCGGGTGACCACATCGTCGAACAACACGTCCATAACATCGACGTGGCCAACTGGTTCATCGGCCGCTATCCCCGTACGGCCATGGGCGTCGGCGCGCGTACCCGCCGTCAGACCGGCAATCAGTATGACTTCTTCAGCGTGGACTTCGATTACGGCGAGGGGTTGCACATCCACAGTCTCTGCCGCCAGATCCCGGGCTGCTCTGACCGTGTGGGAGAGCTCTTCTCAACAGAACTCGCCGAAATTTCAGGCGGCGGCAAAGTGAACCGCTACGACGGAACAGAGGTTAAGTTCGAAGAAGTCGGCAACGAGGGTAATCCGTATGTCAATGAGCACTCGGCACTGCTGGACAGCGTCATCAACGGCAAGATGCTCAACGAGGGTGAGCCCATCGCGTACGCGACAGCCTCCGCCATCATGGGCCGCATTTCCGCTTACACCGGCCAGACCGTCCGGTTGTCCGATATCCTGACGAACAAAGAGTCTCCGTTCTACAACATGAATTTCAAACCGTCGGCACTCGACTTCGAGGGCGCGGGCGACATCGAACTGCCCAGCGAGGGCGTCGTTCCTCTGCCGGGCAAGCCCGGAAAAGTGTGAGCGACGGCGTTGTCAAACGATCGTCCGTCATTCCAACATTCCCGGCCGGCACGGAGACTAACCTAATGAGTGAAGCGAAAAAGCCCCTAATCCCGTACAAGTGGGAACTGATCATCCTGCTCTGGTTCGCGTTCCTCTTCAACATGGCTGACAGACAGGCTTACAATGTCGTGTTGCCGTTGTTGTCGAAAGACCTGAATCTATCACCTGTTCAAGCGGGGCTGGTCGCTTCGATCTTCCTGTGGGTTTACTCCGTTCTGGTGCCGATCGGCGGATATCTCGGCGACATCGCGCGGCGCAAATGGGTGATTTTCGGGAGTCTGCTGCTCTGGAGCGTCGGAACACTCCTGTCGGGCGCGACCACCGGTTTGATCGGGCTGGTCTTTTTCCGCAGTCTCGCCACCGGCGGAGGAGAGGCCTTTTACTTTCCGTCCGCGAATTCGCTCATCGGCCAATACCATCAAAAGACACGCGCGCTGGCCATGTCGATCCACCAGACCGCTCTGTATGTCGGCATCATCGCCAGCGGTTTTGTTGCGGGCTGGCTGGGCGAAAAGTTCGGCTGGCGCAGCGCCTTCTTCGTGTTCGGAGCCATCGGCGTCATGCTGGCCCTGGTCATGTTGTGGCGCATGAAGAATGACCGGCACACCAGCGAACATATCGCCCAACGGCAAGTGAAGGTATCGTTGCCGGAACTTTTAAAAGCGATCGCCACCAAGCCGACCGTATGGGCTTTGTGGGCGGCGTTCAGTTGTTTCTATTTCGCGCAAATCGGCTATATCACCTGGATGCCGACCTTCCTGCACGAGAAGTTTCATCTCTCGCTCTCCAACGCCGGTTTTTCCTCCATGTTTTATCACCACATCTTCGCCGCTGTCGGCGTGCTGTTGGGCGGCAAGATCTCCGACATGCTGGCCATTCGCCGTCATACCGTCCGCATCGAGGTCGAGTTTATCGGCCTGTTTCTCGGCGCGCCCTTTATTTTTCTGATGGGCATCACGGGGAACTTCTGGATCTGCTGCCTCGGATTAGCGGGATTCGGCTTATTCCGGGGCATCTACGACTCCAATCTGTATGCCACGCTCTTCGACGTCATTGAGCCGCGATTCCGTTCTTCCGCCGTCGGCCTCATGCTCGCGGTGGTCTTCTTTGTCAGCGCTTTCGCGCCCGTCGTGCTCGGTTGGGCGAAAACAAGAATCGGCCTCTCCTATGCCCTCGCCGCCCTTTCTTTGACCTATGTCATGGGCGCACTCATCCTTTTCATCGCACGAAAAACAACGTTCAAGCGGGATTATTTCGACGAAACCGCAGCCGCCTCGCCTGCATAAGGAATCGGCTCAATGGAAGGCCGAGGGGCCTTTAGGCGACGGGAACGCACTCTGAAGCGGAGAGACTCCTGAATCAGACCGAACATGAAAAATTCAGCAACCATAGCGGGCATCGGATACTGCGGCATGGACTACCTATGCAAGGTCCCGCACATCCCGATTGACGATAAAGTGCCAATCATCGAAAGCCTCGTTCAAGGCGGCGGACCTTCCGTTACGGCGATTGTCGCCGCCGCACGACTTGGGGCTAAGACGGCCTTTTTCGGTGCCGTCGGGGATGACGATCGAGGCGCGCAGATCGTCAGGGGCCTGAAAGCCGAGGGGATCGACACTTGCGGCATCAGGATCCGCCACAACGCCGAGTCGCCCGCAGGCTTTTGCTGGATCGAGCAAAAAAGCGGCAAACGGAGTATCGCTTGGACGCGCGGCAGCGCCCGACCTCTTTCCGCGCGAGAGATCGACCGCGACGCGATCGGCACGAGCAGCGTTCTTCATATGGACGGACATCAGGCCAAGGCGGCCATCGCGGCGGCGAAGACCGCGCGCAAACAGGGAGTCACCGTATCGATCGACGCGGGAACACTCGTCCCGGAAATCGAGGAACTCCTCGGGCTTTCCGACATCGTCATCGCCTCTGAGAAATTCGCAGGCCGCTACACCGGCGAGGCCGACAAGATCATGGCCGTGAAGAAACTGTTCACCGGCAACCGCCGTTTTTCAGCCATCACGCTGGGGAAGGCTGGATCCATCGGGTTCGACGGCAAACGTCTTTTCAGGTGCCCCGCGTTCAAGGTTGACGCCGTTGACACGACGGGAGCCGGCGACGTCTATCACGGCGCTTTCATTTTTGATTATGCCCGTGGCCATACATGGGCGGAATGCATGCGATTTGCAGCGGCTGTTTCAGCGCTGAAATGTACAAAATTCGGTGGCCGCACCGGTATTCCCGACTTAAAAACGGCAGAAAGATTCATGAGGCAATAATGAGCAAGTATTTGAAGAGCTACGAAAAAAGCGCGTCGTTCACAAAGATCTCCTCGATCGGCGACGGCGATCTTAAACTGACCGAGTTCGGCATCATCAACCTCAAACAGGGCGAAAACTACGCGGCCAACTCCGACGCAAGCGAAGTCGCGCTGATTGTGCTCGGCGGCACGTGCACCGTGACGGGAAAGGACTTCGAATTCAACGGCGTCGGCCGACGTAAGCATGTCTTTGACGGCAAACCGTACACGGTCTACATTCCTTTCGGCCAAGACTATGCCATCACCGCCGTGACCGACGTGGAGATCGCATGGACAGCTTCGCCTTCCACGCTGAAGACGGCCGCCTACGTGATCACGCCCGAGCAGGTAAAGGAAGCCCACATCGGCAAGGAAAACTACCAGCGCGACGCCGTCCTGATGCTGACCGAGGCTTTTCCGGCGCAACACCTTTTCATCGGCGAAGCCTACGTCCCTTCGGGCAACCATGCCAGTTACCCCCCCCATCGCCACGACTTCGACAATCTGCCGGTCGAGGTTGACATGGAGGAGCTGTACTTCTTCCGCTTCAATCCCGAACAGGGGTATGGCATCCAAAAGATCTACACGGATGACGGCTCCATCGATTTCACCTGCACCGTGAAGCAGAATGACACGACGCTCATTCCTCGCGGCTACCATCCCGTGATCAACGCGCCCGGATACACCATGTACTACCTCTGGATCATGACGGGACAAAACCATCGCAAGTTTCTCTCGGTGATTGATCCTCAACACAAGTGGATTTTGGGCAAATGAAGAAAGACTACTTGCTCGGAATCGATTTCGGGACCGGCGGTTGCAAAGTGACCGTCATCGATCCTTTAGGCACCGTGATCGAAAGCGCTTCCGGCGAATACCCGACCCTTCATCCGAAGCCGGCCTGGGCGGAACAAAATCCGTCCGACTGGTACCGGGTGATGTGCGCTGTCCTTAAGAAACTGAAGCACCGCAGGCAGGTCGCGTCGGTCGCGCTGGACAGTTACACGCATGGCGCTGTCCTTCTCAACCGCAGTCTTGAAGTGCTCCGTCCGACCATCATTTGGACGGACCAGCGCAGCGTTCAGGAGTGTGCAGAGCTGAAAAAGAAGCATGCGGATTTGATTTTTAAGACCGCCTATCAGGCTCCGACGCCCACATGGACCCTGCCCCAAATGCTCTGGCTGAAGAACAACGACCCGCAGGCGCTGAAACAGACGCGGCATATTCTGTTCGTCAAGGATTACGTTCGTTTTCTCATGACGGGAGAAATCGCCTGCGACTGCGTTGAGGCACAAGGCACGCTTTTCTGGGACATGAAAAAGGGGTGCTGGTCCGAAGAACTGTGCGCGCTGGCCGACATACCGGTCAAACGGTTGCCGCGCATCGGGAAGCCGACCGACATCGCAGGCAAGATCACCCGCCGAGCCGCAGAGGACACCGGCCTTCCGGAAGGCATTCCTGTGGTGATGGGCGCGAGCGATTCGGCGGTGGAAGACTACGCGTCGGGCGCGATAGAGCCGGGCCAATGCATTCTGAAACTCGCCACGGCGGGCAACGTGAACGTCATGACGTCCAAGGCGCACCCGCATCGC
>CAZTDL010000192.1:0-7788 GCA_964612775.1 uncultured Lentisphaeraceae bacterium | reverse complement strand
GGACGCCTGCCAGGCTCGCAAAACTTTTGTCTCGATCATACACAACCACAGCGGCAGTCAGTGAAACGGGGAGGCGCCCACGCTGATACGTGCGCTGTTTTTCTTTCTGACAACCGTTGCCGTTGTGTGGTATTGTAACCTGATAATCGTTTTGTTTAATTTGGGTGTCGGTTGTGAACGTGAAGGAAAAAGCCATGATCAAATCTGTTGTTTCCCGTCGCGGTTTTCTTGCTGGCGTGGGCGCTCTAGCGGCGATGCCGGCTCTTATTGATTCGGGATGCGTGGGCGCGAAATATGCGAGGCGGCCGCTACCGTCCGAGCGGCTGAACGTCGGCTTTATCGGTTGCGGAACCATGGGAAACAATAACATGGGCAACTTCCTGAACAACGATCAAGTTCAGGTCGTGGGCGTTTGCGATCCCAGCAGGGAGGCCCCGCTTTATGGCTATAAGGCCGAGCGGATCTGCGGCCGCGAGCCCGCCCGGCACCGCGTCAACGAATTCTATGCCCGGCAGTCCGGGCATGCGGCGTATAGCGGCTGCAAAGCTTTTGAGGATTTCCGCGAGCTGCTGAACATGCCCGGCCTCGATGCGGTGATCATCGCCACGCCGGACCATTGGCATGCAGTTCAAGCGATCTGGGCCGCGCGCAAGGGAAAACACATCTATTGTCAGAAGCCCATGTCGCTCGCCATCGGACAGGGGCAGGCGATGGTGCGCGAAGTCAAGAAGGCGGGCGTCACTTTCCAAGTCGGCTCCCAGCAACGGTCGGACAATTATTTCCGTATGGCCTGCGAATTCATCCGCAATCGCCGCATCGGAAAATTGCAGCGGATCGAGATCGGGTTGCCGGGCGGCTACTCGACCTGGGGCAAGACGCCCCAGGACCTTTCGGAAACGCCTTTGGCGCAGCCCCCCGAGACCTTCGGTGAGAAGGGTTTCGATCTCTGGCTGGGTCCCGCGCGCAAACGCCCCTTCATTCCCGCGATCCATCGGCCCCTGACGTGGCGCTGGAACCTCGACTATTCGGGCGGACAGATCACCGACTGGGGCGCGCACCATTTCGACATCATGCAGTGGGCGCTCGGCATGGACGGCTCGGGCCCTGTCGCGATCGAGAACTTGCAGAGCGATATGCCGACACCGGATAAGATATGGAACACCGCCGCGCGTTTCAGCTTCGAGATCGTTTACGGGGACGGTACCCGTGCCTTTGTTTCGGACCGTTTCGACAACGGCATCCGCTTCATCGGCGAAGGCGGCAAGGCGATCTTTGTTACGCGCGGCGGCAAGCTGGAGACCAACCCCGCCGGTTTGATCCGCGAGAAGCTCCGCCCGGAAGAGACGCGCCTCTATGTCAGCGGACAGCACGAGAGAAATTTCGTCGAGTGCGTCTTTAGCGGCAAGGAGACCATCACGCCCTGCGAGGTCGGCCATCGATCGATCTCAATCTCCCATCTGGCGAACGCGGGATTGCGTCTCGGGCTGAAGCGCATCCAGTGGGACCCCGCCGCCGAGACGTATATCGGCCCCGGCGCCGACGAGGCGAACAAGCTGATGTTTGTCCCGATGCGCGGCGACTGGTCGCTTGACCCGAAGGTCTGAGGCTACCGGTATTGCGCATTCAGGATGTCGGCAACGGCCGCGTCGAGCTGTTCGCGTCGGCGGATGCGGTCGAAGGCGGAGAGCAGATCGGGGACACGGACACGCGCCTTGTCTTTGTCGCGGTATTGTCGAACCACTTGCCCTTTGTGCATCATGATGATGCAGTCGGGCAGTTGCACCGCCTGTTGCATGGAATGGGTCACCATCAGTGCCGTCAACTGATCGCGTCGGATGATCTCGCGGGTCAATTCGGCCACCTGCGCGGCGCTTTTTGGGTCCAGCGCGGCGGTATGTTCGTCTAACAGCAAAAGTTTCGGTCTGAGCCAGGTGGCCATCAGCAAGGTCAGTGCCTGACGTTGACCGCCGGAAAGCGTTCCGATGGGATTGTCCAGCCGATCTTCGAGGCCCATGCCGAGCGTGCGGATGCGATCGCCCATTTCATCGCGCGCGCTGTTTTTCAGCGCCGCGCCGAGTCCCCGTCTCAATCCTCTGCGCATGGCCAACGCGATGTTTTCCGCAATAGTCATTTGCGCCGCCGTTCCCGCAAACGGGTTTTGAAATACCCGTCCGACCCATTGAGCCCGGCGGTATTCCGTCCAATCCGTAATCGCCACGCCGTCAATCAGGATTTCGCCGCGATCCGGCATAAAGGTGCCGGCCACGGCATTCAGCAGCGTACTTTTTCCCGGTCCGTTGGTGCCGATGATCGCGGCGAAGCAGCCTTCGGGGAGATCCAGATCGACCCCCTGCAACGCCCGCACTTCATTGGGCGTTCCCGGGAAAAAAGTTTTGGCCAGGTTTCGGATTTTAAGCATGGTTCCGCCTCCCCTTAAGCATGTTGCCCAGCGCTTTGATCCCGCTCGGGCAAACCAGCGCCGCAAAGACGAAGAGGGCGGTAACGAGCTTCAGATCGTTGGGGTTGAGCCCCCAACGAAGCGCAATCGCGATCAGCAACCGGAACAGGATGGTGCCCATGACCGCCCCGCACAGCGCCAGTCCCGGCGTGATCCGTCCCGTCAGGGCCTCGCCGATGATAATGCTCGCCAAACCCCAGACCATCATGCCGATCCCCATCTGGACATCGGCGAAACCTTGGTATTGCGCCAACAGCGCGCCGGAGAGCCCCACCAGCGCATTCGCGCAGAAAAGCCCGAAGACCTGCATGGTCTGATTGTTGATTCCTTGCGCGCGTACCATCTGAGGATTTTCGCCGGTGGCGCGGAGCGCCGTCCCGAGGTGCGTCATCAGGAAGAAACGGATTAAAACCGCCACGCCAACCACGATGACCGTCACCGTCAACAACATCGCCAGATCCTGAACCGGCACGCGCCAGCCCGCGATCATCAGAGCGTCGCCGCCCGCCAGACGGGTCAGCAGCCGGGCGGCCGGATCGGACAGGCTTTGCGCGTTCATCAACGGCACATTGCTGCGTCCCATGACGCGCAGGTTGATGGAGTAAAGCGCCGTCATGACCAAGATCCCGGAAAGCAGTTCCTGGATCTTGAAACGCGTGTGCAGCACGCCGGTGACAAGTCCCGCCGCGCCGCCCGCCAGCGTGGCGGCAAGGGTTGCCGCCCACGGCGAGTGTCCTCGCACCAGCAGAATGGCCGCCACCGACGCGCCCAGCGTGATGGAGCCGTCCACGGTGATGTCCGTGAACCGCAACACGCGGAAACTGATCCAGACCCCGATCGACAGCAGCGAGAGAATGAAGCCGATCGTAAAGGCGCCGATCACCAGTGTCATACGCCGCCCTCCTTTTCGAATCGCAGCGGTGCGCACCAGCAGGCCCCGCGGAGAAACGCGCTCTGCCCGAGGCCCAGCAGCGGCCGGTTGTCTTCGATCAGGTGCATCAGGTCCATCGGCTCTGCCGTTTCAAAAAACGCCTGTACGGTTTTGTGCAGCGGGAGGCATCCCTCCTGCAGCGGCCGGAACGGCAAAACGGCGGCATGAGCGTGCAGAAAGAGTGACGGATCCGAGGGCGTCGCCGTTAGGCACGCCGCCATTTCGGGGGAGGGGCCGCGAGCGGCGACCGCCGCCAGCAGAACGCTCTGACGCGCGTGCACACGTTCTCCGCAGAAGGCCATCCAATCGCGGATTTCAGGGAAATGTCCAGGGGTTTCCTCTTCCCGCATTTCACCGGGCGAACGGGAAAGCGCCGCTCCGACCAGCCCTTCGGCTTCGGCTACGGCGACCATGACGACCGCTTCCTCCCGCACCGTTTTTAGCGCCGCTCCGATCAATTCAGTCAGGTTGATGGAAGAGGTCTTGTCGTTCGGGCTGAAGCGGAGCAGATGGGAAAACGCGCCCTCGGCCGTCAGCGCCTGAACGGCGTAAACCTCCGGAATCAGTTTTTCCGACAAAACCAGATAATCGGGCGTGTTTTCGCCGCCGCCCGGCAGCCAGCTCAGACAGCCTGAAAGGGCGAGGAATTCGCCGAGCTGTGATCGCGCGTCACGCGGGTTCCGCGCCGGGGCGCCGATGCCGAAACCCACGGTTTCCAGAGGAAAAGAGAGTTTGATGATGTCGATATCTTTTATGGGCTGCCAAGGCTTCCATGAGCAGGGCGACTGGACGCGCATGCGGGCGGCGGCATCCAGCGCAAACACCTCAATGCCCATTTCCGCCGGCGTATTGTGCGTTTCGGCCTCGTCGGCCGGCGTTTCCGCCACGCCGTCCGTCAGCGTTATCTCTTCCTGCGAGGCAAGCAGCAGCTCAAGTCCGGACATGCGGAGCGTGCTGTCCACAAACGGAGAGGGATTAACGATGAAGAACGAGCCGTTGACGGCAGCCAACTCTTTGCGCAGCCGGATCAGCACGCGGATACCGGCCGAGCTGAGGTAATCGAGACCGGAGGCCTCCACCCGCAAATGATGCCGTCCGCCGCGTATCACTTCCTGCGACACCTGTAAAAAATGATCGGCCCAAGAGATATCCAGCCGGCCCGTCAGGTACAGGACCGTGTGACGTCCCATGGTTCTTGTTTCGATTTGCATCTCAGTCCTCTGCTTTCGCGGTCTGTGCCGTTTTCAGATATTCAGGCGGCAGAGCAAGGCCGTATTTTTTTATGAGGTCAGGATTGATGACGACAATTTCGGTTCGGGTGTTGGTGATGGGTATCTGCGCGGGATTGGCGCCGCGCAGGACCTTGACGGCGACTTCCGCCGCCTCCACGCCGGAAAAATAATAGTCGCGTCCCAGCGCCAGCGTCGCGCCCTCCTTAACGCCGGAGCTGTCGAAGCAGAAGAAGGGCAAATCCGCCTCTTTCGCCCGTTTCGCCATCTGGGCGAAACCGGGGCGCGCCGTGTTGTCCATGATCTGACAGGCGACCTGGATATCGGATCTGAGCATCATGCCGGTCGCCTCCGATGTTTCCGCGCTGCTGTTAATGGGAACCGCCACCAGCTTCAGGCCTTCCTTTTCAAGCGCTTCCGCGAACCATTTGCGGTTCAGCTCCGCATTGACCTCGCCGGGTGAGAAAAGCGTGCCCACAACGCGGACGTTACGGACCGACATCTTGATTAGCCGGGCCATCGGGGCGAAAGGCGCAAGCGTGGTGATTCCCGTCATGTTCGGCACATGGTCGGTTTCCGACTTGCCTGCGCCTGCGCGGATGGCGTCGGCGACGCAGGCGAAGACAACGGGAAGTTTGTCGACCTGCCGCAGCGCCGCCTGCAGGGTGGGTGTGGAGATGGTCATAATCAGGTCCGGACGCTCGGCTTTGAGTGCGGTCATGATGCTGGTCAGCGTTGTCATGTCGCCCTGCGCATTCAGGCTGCGAAAGTTGAATTCGCGTCCCGCCTGCAGGCCCTGTTTTTTGAATCCGTCCAAGATGCCGCGTTCGGTGTCGGCGGAAAATTGGGCATCGTTATACCGCGCGATCCGTATTTCATAGGGGCGGCCGATCGCCGCCGCCTGAGAAGCCCCGCTCCTTTTTCGAACGCTTTCCGGAATGGACCAAGCGGCCAGTTCTTTTGCCAGCGGTTCGTTCAGCGTCAACACTTCAGGCACGAGGTTTGCAACGCCGAACGTGGCGGGGTCGGCCCCGTTCAGCACTCGGCCGCCTAGATCACCGATGGCGGTACCGACCTGCTCATAGGAAGCGCCCAGCCCGAAAAGGGCTCCGCGACGGATATCGTTCGGATCGTTTGTGAAAACCGGGACGCCGCCGGCTTTGGCGGCTGAAACGATCGCGTTGATGGCCGCAATGGCCACGGTGTCTCCGCCGATCCAGACGGCCTCCACGCCGCGGGAGAGCACCGAGCGAATGGCTTCGGGCACCTCCGATGTGTTTCCCGCATTGGCTTCCACGAGTTGAATTTCGAGCTCTTGGCAGATTTTCCGCGCTTTCCGAAGACAGGCCTCTGAGTTGTCTTCGCTCGGATTATAGACCACGCCCAGGCATTTGAGTTTCGGATTCATCAGGCGCGCCACACGGATCGATCCCTCAACCGGTTGGAACGTGCCGACTCCGAGCAGGTGTCGCGGGTGTTGGCTGGGTTCGGGACCGGCGATTCCGACCCCCGCGCCGTAGGGATCGGTGACGGCGCCGAACAGATGGGGGATTCGCTTCTCGCGATTGACGTTGGCGACGGCCTGCAGCGCCAGCGTGCTGGCTGTCAGGATCATGTCATAACCGCCGCCGGTGAGTTCTCTCGCCAACATATTGCCGGTGGCGTTGTCGCCGGAGGCGTTGAAAAAACGGATCGTTGCCGTGCGGCCGTGCGGCCGTCCTCAAAGCCCTGTTGCCGGAGTCCTTGGACAATGCCTGCGACGGTGCTGTCGAGCAGATCGGTGGATGCCCATTGCATGACGGCCAGACGCGGCGGCGTTTTTTCTCCGCCGCGCCGGTTTTTCCCTTGGCGACGATTGAGATCGGACAGCAGCAAGAGCGCCGAAGCGATGACGATCAAGGTAAGTCCCAGCCAGAGGTTTTTAAACACGTTCAGCAGGAGGTGTTACCTGTTTGTAGTGAATGGGGGCATGAGTGGATTAAGCCGGGAAGTGAATCCGCATGATGTTGCGGTCGTCGCGCCTTGAGTAGTTGAGCGTGAGACCCATCTCTTTCAGCATGTGCAGTCCTAGCCCGCCGATAGGTCGTTCCTCCAAAGGCAGATTGACATCAGGGTCCGGCGCATCGCGAAGCGGGTCAAAGGCGTGACCGTTATCCGTAATCAGCATGACCGCCGCCGGCTTCAGGTGGAAAGAAACGCTGATGCGGTGCTCCTGCGTGTCATCGTATCCGTATTTGATGATGTTGGTGACCAGCTCTTCCAGCGCCAGTCGGGCCTTGTAGATCAGCGTTGGCGACACCGCCCGCTCTTCCAGAAACGCATCCAACGCGTCCATGCCGCGTTGCATATCGTCGATTTGATTGGCAAGCGAAAGCTGAAGGCCGGTGTCGGTCTCGTCGGCATCAGGTTCGCGTCCGTTGCGCTGAAGCGCCAGCATGGTGATGTCATCGGATTGTTCGGCGCCTTTGGCAAACGACCGGATACTCTCAAGCATCGCGTCCGTCACGCTTTGACAGTCGGGGAATCCGGATGGATCGCTCAGGCGTTTTCCCAGTCTTTCATCGCCGTAGAGCTCCTCCTCGACATTCATGGCCTCGGTTACGCCATCGGTATATAGCAAGAGCAGATCGCCTTTGCGCAGGGTCGTTTCCCCGGCCGTATACGACATTCCCGACCTGAACCCCGCCAAAGCGCCGTGCGGTTCCGCGATCCAAGTCAGCGTTCCGTCCGCGTGTCGAATGATGGGCGCGTTATGTCCGGCATTGGCGTATCGCAGCGTTCCGTCCGAGAAGCGATAGACCGCGCAGAAAAGCGTGACGAACATACAGGCGTCATTGCCGTCGGCCAATTGGTCGCTCACATGGTTCAGCACGATCGCGGGATCGCTTTCGGCGTGGAACGCCGCCCGCAGGAAACTGCGCGTGACCGCCATGAATAGCGCGGCGGGTACGCCCTTGCCGGACACATCGCCGATCGCAATCACGATGCGGTCTTCATCCTCCATCTGGAAGAAATCGTAGAAGTCTCCGCCCACTTCGCGCGCGGGTTCGATGACGGCATGCAAATCGATGTCTGGGCGGGACGGGAACGGCGGGAACGTTTTGGGCACCAGCCCCATTTGGATGTCGTGCGCAATCCGCAATTCGCTTTGCATTTTTTCGCGGGTTGCG
>CAZTDL010000191.1:0-7885 GCA_964612775.1 uncultured Lentisphaeraceae bacterium | reverse complement strand
ACCCAGCGACACCCACATCTTCACCTTGCTCATCGTCTTTCCCTTTCGTTATACCTTGCAGGCGCGTCACCTGTAATGGCGCATCCTGTCTCCTGCGCGCGCAACACGCAGACCTCTGTTGAAAAAAGTGCTCATGATAGTAACAGCCCTTCCGTCACTTGGCAACTTCGCTTATTTTTTATTTTATTTTTCTTTCGTATTGCTTTCGTAAAAATTATTTATTATTTTCGTTTCATTGAATTGGTGGTGGATTCCGCGGGTGCGCAGTCTCGGTCCGGAACGCGTGACTCACCGCCTGAGGGAAGGTTGTCCCTATGCAGGGGGGATCTCCTTTTTATCTCGAATAAACACATAAAACGCTATGGAAACGAGGCAGGCATGAAGACTGGAGCGACAGGCTTATCGATGGTCATGACAGCGGTCGGCAGGGTGACGGCCGGACTGATTCTGACGGCAGGTTGGGCTCAGGCGCTGATGGTGGTCGAAGACTTCGAGTTCTATGCGAACGGCCCCCTTATCGGCAACGCGGGAGGGAGCGGATTCCAGAACGCATGGGGAACCGGAAACTTAAACGTAACGAACGGATTCAACCTCACGTATAGCGCGATCTCGTATGCGGTAACTTCGCTCGGAACAGGCGTAGGTTGCGCAACGAACACAGTCCTCTCCGATCTTTCCAGACGAGGGATCGCGGCGCCGATTCCCGGTACAAACGCGGGACGTATGGTTTGGTTTTCCACGTTGGTCCAGCCGACATCAGCAGCTCGAGTGGGCTGGCATTTCAACCCCACCTCGGAGAACAGGAATACCGCGCGCGCCGGATTTCTTGTTGTTGGCAATGATTTCCGCAAACTAGCGAATGGCGTGCTTGTCACAACCGGCAAAATCCTGGCGGTGAATACCACACACCTGATCCTCGGCTCAGTGCTGCTCAAAAACGCGGGTGACTCAACAATCAGTTTCTGGCTGGACCCGGCCGATGTGACCTCGACCAATGTACTCGGCGCACCCGGCGTGACCTTTGAAGCAGGTTTCACGAACTCCTACGGAGGCAGCATCGCTAACATCGGCCTTGAAGCGTATGGCGATACTAACGGCCGAATGGACGCGTTGCCGGATCAGCGACGGTAACGGCGACGCGAACAGGGCCTTCCTGGACGTCACCCGCGCGACGCCCAAAGCGCTCTTCGGCCCGGTCCAGTTCGGCTCGTCGACCGAGTTGACCAGCAATTTCACGCTGTTCAACGGAGTGGGCTCCAACGACTGGGTATCGGCTAACGACGGCAACTACGGTGCCGGCGGCTTCCTGAGGGCGCAAACGGGTGCTGACTGTCATCACGTTTACGTGATCGACAGCGACGGCGCAGTCGGCGGCGGCAACGACGTGTTCGGCGATTGCACGATCGATTACGACATGCGCGCCAACGGCTCGCGCGACTGCTATGCAGGAGCGTTCTTTCTGGGGGTCGGCGTGAACTTCCGGGGTGATAAACACTGGATGTTAAACACCAGCATCGGCGCGAACACGAACTATATACGAGCCTGGTACAATCGCAGCATGGGAGGAGGAGGGGCTGTGCAAGTGGCGGTGACCAACGCGCTCAACTGTTCGGATTGGAGGCATGTGCGGGTGGATGTTCGACGCGTGAACGGCTACACTCAGGTTGAGGCGCGAACCCGGATATGGAACAGCGTCCAAGACTTCCGAGGGACACCGGTTATTGACACCACCATCATCTACGATGCCGCCCATTCGCTCTTGGCCGACGGCGAGGTCGGGTTTTCGGCGTATTACCAATCTGGAGTCGCTACGGCGGAAATCGACAACGTGGCCGTGTACCGTTACGGCGGCGCGCCCGACTGGTTTACGCCGAAAGGCACCTTGATACAGTTTCATTAACCGTGATCGTTTTCCCTCCTGCCATGGGCGGCAGAAACCTGTACGATTTGGAAACCGAGAAAAAATGTTTATGCGAGAATGGGCGATTATAATAAGCGTTTTATGCCTTTGCGGCATCGGGAATGCCGTACAAACACCAAGCGGCAACACTGAACTCGTCACGCGCCGCATTTCCGATATCCGGGGGATACGCCCCGTGCCGGATGCGGTGCAGGATGCCAAAGAGGCGTGCCTTACGTGTGACATTTGTGTAGTCGGCGGCGGAAGCGGAGGAATCGGCGCGGCAACCGCAGCCGCCCGCGCTGGAACTGACGTGATTCTGGTCGAGCGCGAACCAGCCTTGGGTGGCACGAGCACGCGGGGCGGGGTCAGCGTTTGGGCGAGTGGCCCCGGCTGTGCCTTGGCTCGGGAAATCTATGAACGTTTGGCGGCACGAACGAACGGCGTGGCACGAACGGACTACAACCGGACGTTGACAAGGCGGTCCGGCAACACCCTGCCGTTCAACCCCGACGTATTCGACGGGGTGGTCACCGACATGTTGCGGGAAACGGGATGTTGCCGCGTATTACTTAACACCTGCTTCGTCGCAGCGACCGTCGATCCTCAGGCGAAACGCGTTGACTCCGTCCAGACGGTCGGAACGGATGGAGTCACGTCACGGATCACCGCCAAGGTCTTTGTCGATTGTACCGGCGATGGGGTTCTCTGTCAGGCTGCGGGATGCAAAACGCTGTTGGGCGCGGAACCGAAGAGCCGTTTCAACGAACCGTCGGCTCCGGCCGAACCGAAAAACATCCTGAATGCGCTCGAACTGATTTACCGGATTCGGAAAAGCCCCACACCTGTCTTACAGCCGTTACCGGAAGGTGTAAAACCGAGATGGCGTGAAGGAAAGGTGAGCTGCTGTACCGACAGGCTGCCCGGGACACAGATCAGGATTATCAATCCGTGCGGATTAATCCCGGGCTGGATGCTGATTGAGAAAGGATACGACGACACGCTAGTCGAGGCGAAGCGGCAGGCGCTGGCGCACTGGCATGTGTATCAGAAACAGCGTAAGGGGTATACGTTCGATTCGTTTTCGCCCCTGCTCGCGATCCGCGAGAGTTACCGCATTGAGGGTGACTATGTGCTCACGGAAAACGACGTCAAAACAGCGTTCGCTTTGTCGCCGCATCCAGACCTCATCGCCTATGCCGATCATCCGATGGATACGCACGGATCGGGAGGCGGATTACGTGAGGCCGCAGCCCCCTACGGGATACCCTACCGTTGTCTGATACCGAAAGGGGGCTGGAGCAATTTACTGATCGCGTGTCGGGGAGCAAGTTTCAGCCACATTGCAGCATCAAGTTGCCGACTGCAGCGAACCATGCTTCAGCTCGGGCATGCGGCGGGCCTGGCGGCTGTACAATGCGTTTCCCGCCGTTGCGGTGTCAGACAAGTCGACGTATCGGTCCTTCAGAAACAGCTCGAAATTCCGCAGCCTGTTGCCATGAAGGAAAACAACAACAAAACGCCATGAAATCACAGCAGGCGTTATTCACCTCGTAAAAACAGAAAGCGCATCTACGGCATGAAAAATAAAATTGAACTTCTGCGAAGCGTTTTGCTCTGCGCGCTGACACCGTTTGTTTGCATGGCTGCAAAGGGCGTTTGGCTGGAGGCTGAAGGATTCAAAACACTGGGCGGCTGGGTGATCGATCAGCAATCGACGGCGCAGATGGGCTCCGCCTACATCATGGCGCATGGCATGGGGCTTCCTGTCGAAGACGCGCAGACGCTCTGCGCCATTCCCCATCAAGGCAACTGGGCCGTTTGGGTGCGGACGCGCGACTGGACCGCGCCGTGGAAACGCGGCACGCCCGCCGGACGTTTCCAGCTTCTCGTCAACGGACAGCCGCTATCCGAGACGTTGGGAACAAAAGGCAACGCTTGGGATTGGCAGAAGGCGGGCGTGATCGCTTTAAAAAAAGGCGAGGCCACAATCGCGCTGCGCGACTTGACCGGTTTCAACGGACGCTGTGACGCGGTCTACCTGACGGACGACGCGAATTTCACGCCACCGGGCGAACCCGAAATACTGGCGGAATTCCGCAGACAGGAGACCGGCGTGCGGATAAAAGACGACCCCGTCGTCTACGATCTGGCCATCGCGGGCGGCGGCATGGCGGGCACCTGTGCCGCAGTCGCGGCCATTCGCACGGGATGCAGGGTCGTCCTGATCCAAGACCGGCCGGTTCTGGGTGGTTGCAACAGTTCCGAAGTGCGCGTCGGCCTCGGCGGTTGGGCGCAATGGGATCCCTATCCCAACGTGGGTAAAATCGTGACGGCCATAGGCCCCATCATGGGCGGCAGCGGCGTTTATCCCGGCGACTGGTATGAGGACAAACGCAAGGAGAATGTTTTTCAATTGACACCCAAAAACCAATGCAAACTCGCGCTCAACGAGCGCGTGTTCGCGGTCGAGAAAGATCCCGCCGACGCCAAGACGATCACCGCCTATATCGCGCGCAACGCCCGCACCGGCGCAGAGACCCGCTACCGCGCGCGGCTTTTCGCGGACTGCACGGGCGACGCGGTCATCGCCCGCATGATGGGCGCCGAGGTCATGTACGGACGCGAGGCGCGTGAGCAATTCAACGAATCGATCGCGCCCGTGAAGGCCGACCGTCAAGTGATGGGCATGTCCGTGCAATGGATTTCGAGCCAAGCGCCGGAACCGACCGCTTTTCCCGACATCGATTGGGGACTTTCGTTTTCCGAGGACACCGTCTGCTACATCCGAAGCGGAAACTGGTCTTGGGAGACCGGGCAATATCGGAACCAGGTCGATGAGGCCGAATACATTCGGGATTACGGCCTGATGGCGATCCTCGGAAACTGGTCCTTCCTGAAAAACCATTCGAAACGCAAAGCCGAATGGACGCGTGGCACGCTGGACTGGGTCTCCCCCATCGGCGGCAAGCGCGAAAGCTACCGCGTGGTGGGCGATCTGATCATCAACCAGAACGACCTCGAGCAAAACCGCGTCTATCCCGACGCGACCGTCTCCATCACCTGGGATCTGGATCACCACTTTCCCGACCCCTCGCATCTCCGGCACTTTCAAGAGCCTTTCCGCTCATGCGCCTACCACCGCGGTTTCATGAAGCCCTATCCGGTTCCCTACCGCTGCCTGTACGCGCGGGACGTGAAGAACCTCTTTCTGGGCGGACGCCACATCAGCGTCTCCCATTCCGCTTTCTCGGCCGTGCGCGTGATGCGTACGCTCGGCAGCCTCGGCGAGGTCATCGGCATGGCCGCCACCGTCTGTAAAAACGAGAAAGTCTATCCGCGAGACGTCTACGCCACGCATTTCGACAAACTGAAAGCCATGATGGAAAAGGGCGTGGACATCCAGCCTTACCACGCCTACAACACCGGCGGCATGAACGAAATGTACCATTTCAACGATCTGGGATTCCTGCCCGTCAACGACGCCGAGCGGAAAAAGAAAGTCACGCCCGACGTCGAACGGCAGTATCAGGAGCGAACCAAGGCTTTGGGCATTATGCACCGCGACGATGAAAAAAAATAACACCCTTGTGATGAATAACATCTGAAAGGATAAAGCTCGAGATGCAAACACGAAAGACAGCACTGTCACTGTTCGCGACACTGGCACTTGCCGTACCCCTGCACAACGCGCGGGCCGACGAGTTCGCGTTCGACCGGTTCAAAGGCGGAACATCCGACGGATTCGCTTCTGCCGGCATTTACCGTGATGCGTCGGTTATCGCGGCTCTTGTGCGTTTTCTGGGCGGATACGGCGACGGATACGTTGTCACCTCGCTGTCCGGACTGCAGGTACCCCCGAGAGGGACGTTGATCTCGATTTTCTGAACGTAAACGGCATGTGCCGATAAAATAAGGATAAAAATGTCAACGACTATTCAAAATGCGAAAAGCCTTTTTGCGGGTTTATGCCTGTTTGCCTTGACGGAGACAACCACCGGCAACAATATCGCGGTGACGAATCTATCACTGGTCGCGGCGGAAACCGCCGGCACCGTGGACGTGCAGTTCACAGTGGCTTGGGACAATTCTTGGCGGGCCGCATGGACGGAGGCGGCTGCCGCCAACGTCAGCGGTGCAGACCTCGCCCTCGAGAACTGGGACGCGGCCTGGGTGTTTCTCAAATGGCGCACCGACAGCGTTTGGCAACACGCCACACTTTCGACAAATGAATATGCGGCGCCCGAAAGAACCGCCATCACGGTCTCGCCTGACGGTCTCGGCGCGTTCATCTACCGTTCGTCCGCCGGTTCGGGAACGTTCAGCACAACCGTCAAACTGCGCTGGAATCGGATGTCCGACGGAGCCGGCTCCTCGATCGACCTTTCCGCACATGCAATCGAAATGGTCTACGTACCTCGAGGTGCATTTAAGGTTGGCTCGGGTGCCACTGCGGCTTCGGAGTCGGGCAGTTTCACAGACGGTTCGTGGACGAGCGGCGATACAATCCCATTCCTGATTGCGAGCGAGGACGCGCTGACGATCACTAACGCGCCGGGATACCTCTGGGGCACCTCGTCGTCGGGAGAAAAAACCATCGGCGGCTACGGCGTGCTCTCGAACGCGTTTCCAAAAGGCTTTCAGGCTTTCTACTGCATGAAATACGAGGTCTCGCAGGGACAATACGCCGAATTTCTGAACATGCTGACCCCTGATCAAGCCGCGTCGTGTTATAGTGCCGCAAATGCGGGGTTAAACCGTTATACGATCAGCGGCAGCTATCCGGACTATGCGGCCAGCGCCACGAATCGCGCCTGCAACTTTTTGAGCTGGCTAGACGGCGTACGCTACGTCAGATGGGCCGGATTACGTCCCATGACGGAATTGGAATATGAGAAAGCCTGCCGAGGACCGCTCATTCCGGTGGCGGACGAGTACGCATGGGGCAACACGTCTATCACCCAAGCGACGGGACTGAGTAACGACGGCACCGCCGACGAAATCGCGACACCTGCAACGGCGAACTGCGTCTATGGTTCGGCGGCCAACATCGGCGGTCCCATTCGCTCCGGCGCTCTCGCCACGTCCAGCAGCGGCCGTAGGGACGCCGGCGCGTCGTACTGGGGCATCATGGAACTGAGCGGCAACGTTTGGGAACGTCCCGTTTCGGTCGGCAGTACGGAAGGACGGGCCTTCACGGGCCTTCACGGCACGGGGATATGGAGTTCCCCTGCCGGCTGGCCGACGACGCAGGTCGGCTACGGAGTTCGCGGCGGGGCTTGGAACAGCGCCTCCGTCATGTTCAACCATACGTCGGACCGCTCATATGCCAGCGTGAACAACGTCAACCGCTCGGCCAGCTACGGATGGCGCGGCGTGCGCACGGCACCGTAACCGGTAACGCGTGCTTTTTTTCAATAAGAGCGAGGGCCTTCCTGCCCTCGGCTTATTTAGACAGACGGTTCGCCGTCCGCACAACTTAAAGGATTCACGGGATGAGACCCTCTGTATTGAGTTTGTTAATCGGCCTCCTGCTGCCGTTCGCCGGCATGGCTGAAAAAGGCGTCTGGTTGGAGGCTGAAGGGTTTAAGACATTGGGCGGTTGGCTAACCGACCAGCAGTCGTTCAGGCAGATGGGTTCCGCCTATGTCATGGCCCACGGCATGGGCATCCCGGTGGCGGACGCCGAAACGCGTTGCGCCATCCCCCGTAAAGGCGGATGGGCCGTCTGGGTGCGCACACGCGACTGGACCGCGCCGTGGAAACGCGGCACGCCGGCGGGACGGTTCAAACTCGTCGTCAACGGAACGCCGCTGCCCGAAACATTGGGTACCAACGGCCCTGACTGGGGCTGGCAAAAGGCAGGATACATCGAGTTGTCCCAAGGCGAGGTTTCCGTGCGACTGCACGACCTGACCGGTTTTAACGGCCGCTGCGACGCCGTTTTTCTCACGGATGATGCCGATTTCATTCCGGACAACGCCC
>CAZTDL010000190.1:0-7962 GCA_964612775.1 uncultured Lentisphaeraceae bacterium | reverse complement strand
TCCCGTAGCGCTTCGCGTAGAAATCGTATTTGCCCTTGTAGCGCTCGCGGCAGGCGGGATTGTTCACCCACTCGACCATGTTCGTCGCGAGTCCGCCGTTCTTCACCAAGTGAAGGGGCTTGGCCGCCCACGTCTGCGAACCCTCGCCCAAATGGCGAAAGAAGTCGATGCAGAGTTTAACCCGGATGCCGTGCGCACGAGCCGACGCAAGCATTTGGTCGACATGACGCGCCTGAGCCTCGTCATACGCCCCGCTCTGTGAGTGCTCGACATCGAAATACGCATGGCCCAACCAGACGCGAACGTAGTTGGCCCCTTGCGCCTCCAGTTTCCCGAACCACGCATCCATCACGGCCATGTCCCCCTTGGGAGGCGCGATCAAATTCATGCCGATCGGGATATACGGCTTGCCGTTGTCGAGCTCGAAGTAGCGGCAGTCGCGCGGGCTCACCCGCACGAAATGCCGCAGATATTCGCGTTGTCCTTCGTCGGCGCAAGCGACTGCTGAAACCAACGCGCCCGCGCAAAACATCGTGTCAAGACGCATAGCAAAACCCCCGCCGTGTTATTCGCCGGATATCTCGCGGATCCGAACGCTGCGATACCACGCCTCGTCATTGTGGTCGGTAAGCATGATATGGCCGGTGAGTTTGGAACCGAAGTCGGAGTACTTCTTGAACTTGCTGTCTGCGACCCCCGCCTTGACCGCATCGCTGCCGAAGGTGTAGTCGAGAACCTTCTGCCCGTTCAGCCAATGCTCGACATGAGGTCCGCGCACGAGTATGCGCGAGGTGTTCCATTCGCCCGCCGACTTCAGCGGTTTATCCGCCGCAGGCGGCAGCACTTCGTAGAAAGAGGCCGTCAGCGCTTTGGCGTGGAGTTTGTTCCATTTAGGCGACAGGTCATCGAGCATCTGGTATTCGTAGCCCGGCGCGCCTGGCCGAGCCTCGGTCACGCAGTACTTCAAACCGTTGTTCGCATCTTTCGCCAAACGCCACTCCCACACCAGCTCGAAATCGGCGTACTGCTTTTCGGAAACGATATCGCCGCCCTTGACACCGGGACATTTATGCAACAGCCCGTCTTCGACCTTCCAGCCCGCACCGACCGGCGTGCCCGCAGGCTTACCGTACGGCCGCCAGCCGCCGAGCGTCTTGCCGTCGAAAAGATTCGTCCACTCGGAGTTCCATGCGGTTTCAATCGCTTTGACCACCTCATCCGCCAACGCTTTAGAGCCCGTATCGGTATAATGAACATCTTTGGGTTTTCCGCCCATCGCGAGACGCTGTTCCGGCGAACCGACGAAGGCGTGCAAATCGTTGACTTGTACCCCCTCCGACCGCATCACGCGCAACGCCGCGGCGTTGTAGGCCAACTCCGTCTTGGGCACGCGTCCGAAAACGCCTTCCGGAACCGGCGTGGTTGTGCACCAGACCAGCTTGGCCCCAGTCTTCTTCAACCGCCGCACCAATAGGCGCAGATTCGGCTCGTATTGTTCCACCGGCACCCATTGCTTGCCTTTGCTGACCGCCGTCATATTGGTCAGCCCGTCGATATACTTCATATCGTGAAGACCCCAGTTGAAATGAATGACATCCCACCGGTCCGTTCCAAGCCATGCGTCCAAATGCGCAAGGCCATATGCCGTCGACGCATTGTTTCCCGGCGCATGAACAACGTCCATCTTATTCGTCAGAATCCCTTGCACAAAGGGCAGGTAACCGTATGAAATCGAATCGCCGATAAGCAACACGCGCGGCATATCAGCCGCCAGCACCTGCCCGGCCCGTAAACATCCCGCGGCCAGCCATACGCCGACCGACACGCGAAGCGCCTTTTTAAAACCAACCGTCATTTCCAAATCCCCCTTTTTTTAGAGTTTATACCACAGGTACCCGCCGTGTCTAGGCCCGTTGCTTTTCAGATACATTTGTCTTGCTTATCTCTTGGTAACATGTCACCTTTTAAGCACTTGGTTTCCTGTTTTTATGGTGCAAGGACTGATTCTTCATGAGACTGAGAACACATATCATTCTTGTAACGGGGTTGACGCTGATCACGGCTGCCGTGTTGTTCGGTTTTGCCGAATTTCGTGCCGAAGAACGAATGCTGCTCCGCTCCATGGACGACAAATTGCTGACCGCAGCGCTACTCGCCAAAGAAATCCTGCCTCCGGATTATCACGACAAAATCACAGGAGCGACCTCCGTCTCGGACACCGAGTACAGGCAGATCGTCAATCGGTGGAACCGGCTATGCAAAGAATTGGGACTGGAATACATCTGGAGCCTCATGCGAGTGGACGGGAAGACCGTTTTCACGTCGGGATCCTCGACCAGCAAGGATATCAACCAAGGCGACTATGCGCGATTCTTCGAAACGCACAGCAACCCTGAATTCTACGTCACCGCTTTCACGACCCTTCAACCTCAATATCAAATCAATAACGACAAATGGGGCCGAATCAAGGTGGTCCTGCTTCCCTTTAAAGACGCGCATAACCGGCCTTGCCTCTTCGGCACCAGCATGAAAATGACGGAAGTGGACTCTTTGATGAAAAAGACGTTCTGGCAGTCTGCCCGAATCAGCCTAGGCGTCTTGCTATTCGGCATCGCTTTCAACGTTCTCTTCGCACGTTCGCTGGCCCGTCCCTTGGAAACGCTGTCAAAACTGACAAAACGCATCCGTGAAGGAAACTGGGAACCCGTCGCGGTGACATCCTGCACACTTGAGATTCGGTCTCTGGAAGAAAACATCAACACCATGATCCAATCCATTCAGGAAAAGATCAACCAACGTCAGCAAGCCGAGGAAACACTGCGCGCAAGCGAAGAAAAATATCGCTTCCTGACCGAGAATTCCAGCGACGTCATATGGCATCTTGACCATACATGCCGCTTCGACTATATCAGCCCCACCGATGAGCGATTGCGCAAATTCAAGCGCGAGGAGGTTATCGGGAAAACATTCTGGAGTCTCCTCAAGCCGGAAAGCGCCGAATACATCAAACGGATGAACGCGCAGCGTCTTTGCGATGAACAGAACGGCGTCAAGACCATCACAAAACGGTATGAATTGGAACAGATTTGCGGAGACGGCAACTGGGTCTGGACTGAAATCAACGTCACGCCGCATCACGATCAAAACGGGAAACTCATCGGCTATTACGGCGTAACCCGCGACATTTCCGAGCGCAAACGTTCGGAAGCCGAACGGCTGAAGATGCAAAAACTGCAGAGCGTCGGCACGCTGGCAGGCGGGATTGCGCATGATTTCAACAACATCCTGATGGGGTTGTATGGAAACATCGCTTTGGCAAAAGAGGACCTTCCTCACGATCATCCCGGCTACAAGAGCCTTGAGGAAGCGGGCAAATCCATGAATCGGGCCATCCGATTGACCAAACAACTCCTGACGTTCGCCAAAGGCGGCGATCCCGTCAAGGGGAATGTCAGTCTGGGCGTGTTGTTCGAAGAGGTCGCGAGGTTCGATCTCTCGGGTAGCCCCGTAAAACTCGTTTACCGTCAAGCGAAAGACCTGTGGCAGGTCGAAGTCGACAAGGGACAGATCGAACAGGTCGTGTCCAACCTGATCATCAACGCCCGTCAGACCCTGTCGCAGGGCGGGAACCTGTATGTCACCTTAGCGAACGCGAATGTCCCGGAAGGGGTTGTTCCCGGCCTCAAGTCCGGGAAACATGTTGAGGTCACCGTACGGGATGACGGCCCCGGTATCGACCAGAAAATACTGGATCGGATCTTCGATCCCTATTTTACGACAAAAGAGACAGGGAACGGATTAGGCTTGGCAACGGTCTACGCCATCATCAACAAACATGGCGGCCACATCGGCGTCGTTTCTGAGACAGGCAAAGGGACCACCTTCACATTTTACCTGCCCGCATCAGACTCCCAGCAACGGACAGAGACAAAACGGATCGTTGTAGAAAATCGCCCGCTCAACCATCCGGCAAAAATTCTTGTCATGGATGACGAAGAAGCCGTCTGCTCCCTGATCGTGAAGATGCTGGACCGATACGACTTTTCCGTCACGACCGTCCTCGACGGCAAGAAAGCCATCGAGGCCTTTCAGCAGGCGAGAGAGGCCGGAGAGCCGTTTGACGCGGTCATTCTCGACCTAACCGTCCCCGGCGGAATCGGAGGCAAGGAAGTGATCAAAGAGCTTCTGGCCATCGATCCCAAGACCAAAGCCATCGTCTCCAGCGGCTATGCCGAAGACCCCGTCATGGCCAACTACGCCACATACGGATTCAAAGGAATCATTGTAAAGCCCTACACTCAAAGCGAACTCCTGAACATGTTGAGACTGGTCTTGCCATAAAAGCCTATATTAAAAGCCGCTTCGCTATGTCTCGCACTATCTTCTCCATCGTCGCAGCCTGCGCCTCCATACTGCGCACCATTTGAAATTGCGTGCGGCAACGGTCGAGATTCTGCCCCTGACGGCGCGTCCGAAAATAGACATCCCCGCAGAGGTAATCGGTCAGGAAACGGATACCGATGGTCAGCGTGACCAGTCTGCCGGAAAAAACCAATTCCTCCAACTCTGCGGGCGACAGGAACGCCGCTTCGGAAAGGTAACCTCTCGCCAACGCCTCGAAAATGCCGATACGGCTGCCGACTTTCGACAGGTCCCGCTCGTCCTCTTTGGCGGCCGCCGTGGCAGAGCGGACCATGTCGCCGAAATCATAGAGCGCAAGTCCCGGCATAACGGTATCGAGGTCAATCACACAAAGGCCTTCACCGGTGGTATCCTCCAGCATCACATTGTTGATCTTGGTGTCATTGTGCGTGATACGCTCGGGGATATCGCCGCACGCATTGCGTTCAAGCAAGCGTCCGCACTGCGCGCGCCGTTCTTCGATAAACGCGATTTCTGCGGCCACCTCGGCTTTACGCCCGCACGCGTCTGCGGAAAGGGCCGCATCCAACGCCCGCAACCGCGAGAGGGTATTATGAAAGGCGGGGATGGTTTCGTATAAACGCGGCGCGGGCAGATCCGCCAGTTGATTCTGAAAACAGGCGAACGCCCGCGCCGCCTCAAAAGCCTGGCGCGCATTTTCGATCACATCATACGTCTGAGCCTGCTCGATAAAGAGATACATGCGCCACCAGTTGCCCGGCTCGTCACGCAAATACGGCAGGCCGTCACTGGACGGAATAACCGTGAGGGTTCGGCGCGTCGCATCCCTGTCACCCGCCGCAATGCGTCTGTCGCGAAGATGCGCGGTCACCCGCACGATATTCTCCATCACGCGATCCGGCTGCTTAAAGATATCGTGATTGATACGTTGCAGAATATAGTGCACAGGTGTCCCCGCCATGCGCACGGTAACCTTATAGGTGTCGTTGATGTGTCCCGAACCATAGGGCTGCGCATCGACAAAATCCCCCCATGCCTGAAACCCCGCCACGACACGTCTCAACTGCTCAACGCTGTGTTTCGCCCGTTCCATAAAAACCTCACCGATCACTTGAACCAGCGGAAAAGCTGAACAAAGGGCGCTCGGCTTCACCGCCCCGCAACCCCACCGCCTGTTTTTCAAATCATCGGCATCGTGGCCGCCGCCACAGACTGTCCGACGCGCCGAGCCCGCTCATCGGGCATAAACACCTCAACCTCTTCGGCGATTTCCGGGAATTGGTCGGCGAGAATCAAACGCGCCGTTTCAAGAATCATCACGCCACCGGGCCCCGAGGTCACGCGTCCGAGGATCATCAAGCTGTCGAATCCGTAAAACTCGCGGTACCACGGCACCGTGTAGCCGAGATAAAGGCCTATTTTTTGGAAGACGTTCAGGGCGACGACATCGCCATCCAACATGCGTTCCTGAACTTTTTTCAACCGTTCCGGCAACGGCATCTTCGCCGGAAAACGAATCCCCTTTTTGAGCGCCAAATGGTTCACCGCCTGCTGCGAGAAGTACATGGCGCCCACGCCCGCATCTCCCGACCACTCATCCGCCGGAGCGGACGGATGCAGATCAACCGGCGCAAAGGCCAGCTCGGAGAGCCGTCCCGTCAAACACCCCTTGCGATCAATAAACCCGGCAGCCTCGCTAGACCCCATGGCCACCCCCAGAATGCCCTTCTTGCCGAGCGACATCAACCCCGCGAGTGCGGTTACGTCGCCGTCATTCGCCACTTCGATCGGAACCTTCCACTCTTTACCGAGGCGCAAAAACATATTTTGCGCCTCTCCATAACGCTCCGGCGGAATGGCTCTGAAAAGCGAGGCGACCTGGATGCGATTGTCCACCACAACCCCGGCGGTGCTGCCGCCGATCGCGTCCACACGCGGCAACTTTGCGGCCGCTTTTTTCAGTCCCTCATTCAGCCTCGCATAGTGATACTCAGGATCGGCCTGATTGCGGGGATCCCAGGGAAATTCTTCGCTGAACACAACCTTGCCGCGTTTGACCGCACTGATTTTGAAATCGCTCGCGCCCAGATCGAAACCGAGACGGCAACCGTCGGTCCGGTTCTCCATCAACAGCGCCCGCTCATACGTCTGAGGCATCTCGGCCATTGCGCGCAACTCGACAACCAACGGCCGACGATACACGCCCTCCATAAATTTCACATCGAAGGCCCGCGCGCCGGTCGCGGCGTATTGCTGCTTGATCGCCTGACAGAGCTTGCGCGGCCCCGAGAGCATCAGCCGCCAGCCGCCGGAAGACCAGAGCAGAAACTTCACGATACGCTCCGCGAGCACAACCACCTCATGCAGTTCCTCGGCGCGGGCCGGCAACGGCAGATCATAGCGCGACACATAGCCATTCTCGCGTTCCCATGCGATGGCCAGCACCTTGTCGCTGGGACGCGCCGCATGCTTCAATTCTTGCAACACCGTGATCGGCGGCTTGAAATCACGCTTCAACGAGACCTTCGTCTGAATGCACTTCTTCAACATGTTCGCCTCCTTATTTTTTCACGTCTGCGACACCGCATCCATTCCCCCTATGCAACCGGTGACGACGCCACTTTAGTCCTTAAGTCTTCCTCTTGCGTTAACAATCCTATTTTCATAATATTACGCACATGGTTAACGCCATTTCCAACTTGCGTTTCAACTACATGAACACCTCGGAACGGCGGGTGTTGAATCTTGAAAACGTCGGCCTTCCGTCTGTGCCCATGCTCGGCTATTGCAACTACCGAAACCCGCGTCCGGACGTTCCGGAACACTGGCATCACGGCTGCATCGAAATCCACTTCTGCGTGCGCAACACGCTCACCTTCGGTTTCAAGGGCCGCGCCTACCGCTTAGCCCCCGGCGAGATCTTTGTCAATCTGCCGGATGAAAGACATACGGTCAGCGAACATCCGAAAGGGTTGATTCTCTATTGGATGATTCTGCGGTTAGACATGGATGAGGACACCTTTTTGCACCAGCCGCCCCGCGAGGCTTCCGCGTTGAAGGAGGCCCTCTTGCATCTTCCCCATCGACATTTTCGCGGCACGGTGCGCATCAAACGCCTGTTCCAATCCCTGCACATGCTTTACGATGAGCCGGCGGACACGTTGCGCACCTTGCGTTTGCGCACATGCCTGCTGGAATTGCTTCTTGAACTCCTCTCCGCCGCCAGCGCGCACACCGTGACGCCCAGCGAAACACGGCTGGAAACGCTCTTTCGCGCGATGCGGTCGCATCCTGAGAAAAATTACCCGCTGGACGGTCTCGCCCGCAGCGCAGGGATGGCACCCTCCCATTTCATCGCGCGTTTCCGCACGCTGGCGGGATTGCCGCCGCGACAGTTTCTTCTCGACTGCCGCATGAAGGCGGCCCGCGCGTTGCTGCGGGAAACGACCGCGCCCATAACGGAAATCGCGATGAAACTCGGATTCTGCTCCTCGCAACACTTTGCCAACCTCTTCAAACGGCACACGGGAATCTCCCCTCTCGCCTGCCGTAAGGGCGACTCGGGCCCCCGCCGCGACA
>CAZTDL010000189.1:0-7966 GCA_964612775.1 uncultured Lentisphaeraceae bacterium | reverse complement strand
GAGAACGGGGACCGTTGGTGCCGGCAGACTGCGATAGACGTTTGGTATTGGAACGGGCCGTTGTTGGCTATGCCGTGCGCGAGCAGCTTGTGCCGCCACTCACCGCTGATGAACTGAAGGCGCATGCGCTGTGTGCCGCCGCGTCCGTGGAGGCCTCCGCAGATGAGTTTCCGTATGTCGCGGTGTTGCTGAACAATGTGTTGTGGGCGGATGTGATCGCGGGCGTGCCGTATGAGCGTCGCCTGCTGCTTTTGCCGCAGTGCTTGTCCAATACCGAGGTGTGTCAAGCAGACCGCGACGGTTTGGGCTTGCTGTGCGCGCAGTGTGGCGGATGTTCGATTTGTGAACTTCAGTCCGAGGCGGACCGGCTCGGATATGTGACGCTGGTGGCCGAGGGATCAACGGTCGTGAGCAAATTGCTCAGCAGCGGCAAAGTGGATGCCGTGATCGGTATCGGGTGTCTCGATTCATTGCAACGCATTTTTCCTGTTATGAATGCGCACGCGATTCCGGGGCAAGGAATTCCGTTGCTGGTCGATGGCTGCGTTCATACGTCTGTGGATGTTGAGCGCGCGCTTGCGATCATTCGCGCCCGTAAATCGACATTGCGGGATGACACGGCGGATCTCGACAGGGTCGCGTGTGTCATCAGGCGCTGGTTTGCCCCAGAATCGCTGGCGGCGCTTATGGGAGGCTGTTCAACCGAGTCGCAGCGGATTGGGCAAGAGTGGCTGATGACCGGCGGTAAGCGTTGGCGGCCGATGTTGACGGCGGCGGTGTTCGAGACTGCCGGCGGCGAGACCGAGCGTATCAAGCCCGCCGCGATTGCGGTGGAATGCTTTCATAAGGCGTCGCTGATACATGATGATATTGAGGATGATGACGATGAACGGTATGGCGTGCCGACCGTTCATAAACGGTACGGTGTGCCTGCGGCGATCAATGCGGGTGATTATCTGATTGGTGAGGGATATCGGTTGATGGCGGCCTCGGATTTTGCGGGCGGAATACGTGCCGACATGGTTTTGGCGGCGGCGCGCGGCCACCGGGAACTGTGTCTGGGGCAAGGAGAAGAACTTGCGTTCTGTCGTCATCCGATGCCGGTGGCCGAGTCTGAGGTTCTTCGCATCTATGGTCAGAAAACGGCTGCGGCTTTTGAAGTGGCCCTGTTGGTCGGAGCGATCGCGGCAGGCGTTGATGCCGCGACGTGTGTTCAACTTTCGGCTTTCAGTCAGGCGGTGGGTACGGCCTATCAGATTCAGGATGACATCGAGGATTTCCGTTCTGTGCGCGGGCGTGCTGCGGACCTGCTGTCGATGCGTCCGACGCTGTTTTTGGCCGTCGCCTGCACGAGTGAGAATGCGGCGGTACGCGATGCGCTGGGGACTGTTTGGGACGGCGATGCGGCGGGGCGCGAACGTTTGATCAGCGCCATTGAGAAGGCCGGCTTGCACACGCGCGTGGAATTGTTGTATTCGTTTTATCGGCATGAGAGTGAACGCGTGCTCTCCGGAATCCAACATACGGGGCTCAAACGGTTATTGCGGCGGATTATGGCGAAAATGCTGAGGTAGTTTCATGTCGCGAACAGTGCGTCGTCGGAAGAGTCAATGGCGCGGCCGGATGACGCATCGGACACGCCTTGAGCCGACGTTTGTGTTGAATGGTGCCGATTCGGATTAGTTTTTCCTCTTTTATGCGAAACAGCGTTTCATTCTTTGTGACAGCGTTAGCGGTCGTGTTGGCGATCTGGACTGTAAGAGCCTGGCTTGTCCGTGATGCGCCGCCTGTTACGGCGCGAGAGGCGAGTGTGCTCGGTTCGTTGGCTGAGTCCGCTGCGGCCCAGTCCGTTCGTGAAACCGATTTAGCGGGTTGTTTCAAGGCGGACCGCGAGGTGTTGCCGGGCACGTTAAAGGGCGTTTGGCCCGGATTTCGCGGGCCGGCAAGGGACAATGTCGTTATCGATGCGGGTCCGCTGTTTGATTCCTGGCCCGCAGAGGGACCTCCCGTCATGTGGTCGATTGCGCTCGGTGACGGTCATGCGATGCCCGCCTTGGCGAACGGTTGTCTGTATGTTTTGGATTATGACGAGGCGCGGGATGGAGACTGTTTGCGGTGCCTGAATGCCGATACCGGCCAGCAGTTGTGGGAGCACCTGTATGCGGTAAAGACCAAGCGTAACCATGGCGTCTCGCGCACGGTGGCGGCGACAGACGGGGATGCCGTTGTGACCATCGGGCCGCAATGTCATGTGCTTTGTCTGGATGCAAAAAGCGGCGCATACCGGTGGGGGATCAATCTGGGACAGCGGTACGGAACCCAAGTGCCGCTGTGGTATACGGGACAATGCCCGTTGATCGAGAAGGGCGTGGCGGTGTTGGCGCCGGCGGGTCCCCATGCGCTTATGTGCGGAATTGACGTGAAAAGCGGTGCTACCGTGTTTGAGACGCCCAATCCAGGCGGGTTGTCCATGTCCCATTCTTCAGTCATGACGCTTACGGCGGACGGTGTCCGCCAGTATGTGTATGCGGCTTTGGGCGGGATCGTCGGCGTGGCGGCCGAGGGCGACGTCTGCGGCCGCCTGCTGTGGCGGACGGGAGCCTTCCTGCCCAGCGTCATCGCGCCGTCGCCTGTACCTCTTTCCGAAGGACGGTTTTTCATGACGGCGGGGTATGGTTCAGGCGGCGCGATGTTCCGTGTCGCGCGCACAGGTGAGGCGTGGCAGGCCGAGCTGCTTTTCAAAACAGATCGCAAACGGTTTGCCAGCGAACAGCAGACGCCTGTTTTTCTCGACGGGTTGCTTTATGCGGTTTTGCCGGGCGATGGCGGCGGAGAACGGCAGCAGCTGGTGTGCATGACACCGGCAGGAGAACGCGTATGGGCGAGCGGAAAACAGAATGTTTTCGGGCTCGGTCCTTATCTGGCGATAGAGGGCGGACGCCTATTGCTTCTTGATGATGTCGGCACGCTGTCGTTTGCTCGTGTTGGGCGTGACGGTTTTCAGCTGATTGGACGTTACGCGCTAATGAAGGGGAAAGGGCGAGACGCGTGGGGCCCCATGCTGTTGGCGGGGGGACGGCTTTATCTTCGGGACAGTACCCGTCTTTACTGTCTGCGTCTCGGGGATTCTTGATGTTTGTTTCAGACCGATTGCGGTGAATTAATTCAACTAAGGAGAATCAGATGGCATCAGCACTTATGGATCATTTGTTGGCCGACATTAAAACGGCGATGAAGGCACAGGAACACGAGACCGTGGTTGCCTTGCGGACATTGAACGCGGCCATTAAGGACCAGACGGTGAACGCGGGCGTTGAGATTACGGACGAAGCGGTCATTACGGTGGTGACGAAAGCGATTAAGCAGCGTACGGACTCGATTGAGCAATATACGACAGCGGGGAGACAGGATCTTGTCGATAAGGAACAGATGCAGATTGACCTGTACCGCAAGTATCAGCCGAAACAATTAGACCGTGCGGAAATCGAGACGTTGGTTCGTCAGTGTATTGCTGAGAGTGGCGCGGCCGGCAAGAAAGAGATGGGCAAGGTCATGCAGCTTCTCATGCCGAAAGTGAAGGGTTGCGCTGACGGTAAACTCGTCAATCAGATCGTTCTTTCGTTGCTTCCATAACAGGCGGCGGCTGTCGCGCGCAGAAGAGCGCGCTTTATCTGGCTTTAGAATAGGTCGCCTCGCCGTCATGCGGATCGGATGATCACGGTTTGTTGGGCAGAGTGGAAAGCGCGTTGAGAATCTCGTTGGCAGGAAGGCATGTGAGATCGCCGGGCAAACATGTTTCGGCGATTTCACAGGACACTTTAAAAGTCCATTTGTCTTTTTTCTCCGGAAGAGTCGCCGCTTTCAGAAGATGGTCGCCGGACGTCAACGTGACGCCGCCCCATGTCCCGCGTTGAACATCCGCTCCGATGCGACTGTTGTCGAGATAGAGCCGGATGGGGCCGCTCGTGTTGAATCGAACCGGGGTCGGTCGAGCGGCACGCAAGATCGCGCATGCGATGGCCGTCTGGCCGGTCGAGTTGGGGCCGAGGACCCTGTTGAGATCCATTGCGCCATGCGCATCGGCATTCGTCAGCGTCTGCCAGCGCGGGGCGTTCGCGAAGGCCTGTATGGGGGCTGTGAACGGACCTGCGGTTACCCATTGGCAGAGTCGATTTTCGGTTAAGGTCGTCAGGTTGCCTTTGCATCGCAACGTCCAGCCGTCGCCGTTGTAGGTGATGGTCACGGGTAATCTGAAGAAACCTTTGGCTCCGAAAGCGGAACGCATTTTGACATTGATGTCTGTGGTCTTCATGGGATTTAGATTTGTCGTCACCGTATCGCTCAATTGCCAGCCGAGCATATTTTGAAAGGTGAGTTTGCAGGTGGCCGGAGGCGCGAGGGGGGCGATGCCCGCCTGAAATTTCACCGTCGCTTCGGTGGCCTTCTCCGAGGAGAGCAGGCGAGTCATGCCGCTGTCCCAGTTTTGAATGCGGAGCGATGTGCCGAGCAACATTTCGGCGATCCGCATGTTGTAGATATGGCCGGCAGGAGTTGCGGCGGTCAACGACCGCAACGCTTTCAGCAGGGCGGCGCGGGCGATGGCGTCCGCCTGCGTGCTTGTCGCGGCGTGCTCGCTGATCGCACGGACCAAACGCTTTTTTTCAAGGGTCCAGTCGGCCGGGGGCGTTATGTCGAGCGCGTTTTCAGCGCTGGTTATCAGGGTGAGCACGCGTTCGGCGGGATGCATGATCGCCTGTTGACGCGCAATACGGTCAAGCGGCTCCGTCACATTTTCGAAACGGTTGCCTCGCAACACGATACTGTCTGCGTGGCGTGCTTCGACCGACAGGCCCGTGTCGGCATTGCGAATGACGCAATCTTCGACGATGCCGTTCGCGCTGGACATGACGACCTTGGCATTGCTGTGCAGAACACCGCGACGGATCACGCAGGAACGGGTGAGATCCATGCCGTTGCCATGGTCCAAGATGGCCATTTCGGAGTCGCGCGGGGGCGTTTCGTTACCGGGACCGCGATAGCCGTTGCCTTCTATGATCTCATTGTCGAGAAATTGAACGTACCAGAGAGGAATGATCGCATGGTAATCCATGCCAAAGCCCCTGAATCCGCCGGCACGGGAACTGCGGTTACGCGCGAGTATTCCTTCCGTGAGGCCGCCATAGAGCTGAATGGCGATGGAAGCGTCTTCCGTTTCATTGTCCGCGTAAATCAGGTGTCGGCGTTCGGCGGCGATCACAAACCTTGAAGTCGCGTCGGGCGTGATGGACCAGGGGCGGTCGATCGTGACGAGACTGTTGGTGAGCGCCGTGATGGTTCGCGTCTGGCCCGCGCCATGTCCCTCGACGAGTTGGACGTTCTGGCCGATCCAATAATCGACGCCGTTGCGGAAATCGATCTTAGCCGCGCCGAAATCGAACGCGAGTCGGGTGCCGTCGCATGCGGCCGGGTAAATGCCCCGGAAGGCGGTGCGGGCGCCGTCGTGCGTGATACTCTCGCGATTATTGGTGAAAAGGTCGTGTTGCCGATTATGGCTCCAGAACAGGTTGCGGCAGACAGGGGCGATGCTGTACGTACAGTTATACGCGTCGTTATTTTCGAAAATGATTTTGTCGCCTCCGACGACGGCCCATCCTGAACCGTTGATGCGGCAGTTGTTGATGTTCAGGTAGTCCGCGGAGAGAACGAAATAGAGTGTGGACGAGCCTTCCTTAGAGGCGTAAAGGTCACAGTCCTCGACGCGCACAAAACGCGCGTCACGGATGACGATGCCGTTGCCCCGCAGATAAGCGCGTTTCTCGTACTCGTTTGTGTTCTTGAGCATATATTGGTCGATGATGAGTTTGAGCCGGACGCGGCGGAGGGTGATGTCGTGCGGTTTCGCGGCTTCGGCGGTGATTCCGCCGCCCAACTCGTGCAGCCCGGCGGATTCGTTCTTGCAGACGATGCCGTTTCGGTATTTTCCGGCATGGATAAAAAGATCCTCAATGCCGAACATCGAGGTTGCCTCAATCAGATTTTCGGGGGGCTCTTCACAATCGGGCCAGTAGAGCTGTGTGGCCTCGCGAGATTCGCCGCGCAGCAAGGTTTTGGGAGGAATATGGAGCGTGTCGTTACATTGGAAGCGTCCCCGCGGCAAATAGACGATGCCGCCGCCGTTCGTCGCGGACCTCTCGAGTGCCGCCTGCACCGCGCGCGTGTCGTCCAATCCGTCGTTGGGAATCGCGCCAAACGCGGTCACATCGAAACGGTCGGTTTTCCAGACTTCCCGATAGGCGCGGACGTCAACCGTTCCGCCGTCTCTCCACCCTGACTGACCGCCATCGCCATTATGCACGTACACGGTATAGACGCCGACGGGAATATCGGAAGGAAGTTTTGTGTCGAGAGACCAGACGTCCTTACGGACAACGTTCAATTCGATATGACGCGAGCCATTCCTTAAGGAAACGCGTGTTTTACCGGTTCGGGAAAGGCAACGACCAAATAGCCGCAGCCAACCGCCCTGCGAGACTTCTCGGCCCAAGTCGCCCTGTATCCACCAGACCGCCGGTTCATTCAGAATGAAAGTGTCGGACGGCTCTTTGGCATTGGAAATGACACGGAAGGCCGCGAGCCCGGCCGCTAAGTCGCGCGGATATTCGAAACAGATGCCGTTTTCTGTCACGTTGAAAGGAATCACGCGTTGTGCCTTGCGGAAATCGGGGGCGGACGCCTGTTGCGGTCGGCCGGTCCTGCCATCCGTTATTCCGGTGACTTCGATCACGGGATTGGTGCCCCACGCGCCGCCGTGGATCTGCACGAGTTCGCCGGGACCGACGGGCGCTGAATACCAGATGACCGCAGGCCTGTCGACGGATGAAGAGGCAATGGAACGTAAAGCCGCGGACATCATAAAAACAGCTAACGAATAAAGGGATTTGCCTTGCATGATCAACCTGTCTCGCTGTCGGTAAAACGTTTCTTGTTGCGCGATGCGAATGAGATGATGATGCTTTCTTTCGATTTTTGTCAACAGAAGATGGACAGGTCATTGTTTTTATGGCTAAATTGAAAAATGAAATTCATTTTTTCGAGTGTAATTCTTTTTGCCTGTGTGGCGTTTTCCGATCCGGCGGATGAGGCGTTGGCGTTGGCGCGGCGCACGTTGGATTATGTGGAGAAATCGGGGAAAAGGCCTGAAATGGACTCAGAGCTGAGTGCGATGGCGCAGCGGTTGCCTCTGACCCAAGAAGCTGCTGCGCGTGCCGCGCTGGAGAAAGAAATCCGTGCGCTGAGACGTCGAATCATCTTTTCGCATCCTGCTCTGAACTTTGACCGGTTGCTCGCGTCGCAACGCGGTATCCCATACACGTGCGCGCCGCATATGGTCGACCAATATACGGGGCGCTGTTCGCGTCCCGGTCCGGGGCTCGTGGTGATCGAGAACTGGAAGAACGCGCCGCGCAAGGTTGAGATTCTGAAGGGCAAGTTGCCTCTGGGCACCGTGCTGAATCCGGATTTGCATTGGGACGGCGACCGCGTGATTTTCGCTTTTTGCGACCACACGGCGAAGCGTCCCGCCGCAGCCAAAGATGTGGCGGCCCCGACCGTGTTGGCCGGGCAGGCCCGCGGAAAAATCGGAGAGATTATCCGCAGGCTTGATCCCGATCATCCCCTGTTTAAAGACGCGTCGAAGCCTTATGACCCGAATCCGGTTGCGCATCTGAGGTATTTCATTTGGGAGGCTGCGGTGGATGGCTCATGGGTTCGTCAGCTCACCGGCACGCCGAAAGACAAGATGGAAACGTGGTGCGGACGTCAGACCTCGCTGATTGAGGATGCCGATCCCTGCTATCTTCCGGACGGGGGGGTTTGCGTTCAACTCGACGCGTTGCCAGACCTATGGCCGCTGCCACTGGGGCCGCTACACGCCGGCGTTTAGCGGCCCCAGTGGCAGCGGCCATAG
>CAZTDL010000188.1:0-7966 GCA_964612775.1 uncultured Lentisphaeraceae bacterium | reverse complement strand
AAACGCAAGGTGGGGAAGGGGGTAACCACGGTCTTCCGCCGCTGGAACATGTGCAACATCAGGGGAATCGTTGCGGCGGTCAAGGCCCAAAGAAACATTGGATTTGCAAAAACTAGCATGGAAAAGTTACGCGTTACGGGGTTGTTTAACGAGACATGCGTTTGCGCTCTTCAAGATACGCACGAACAAAGGTGTCTACTTGCTCATCGGTTTTGACTAGACGGTAATCGACTTTCATCTCTGAGCAGGACTGCCGGTAGTCCTCGATGAATTTCCCCATCAGATCTTTATACTCCTTGGACATGGTGCGAGGATCGACAATCATCCGCTCGCCGGTTTCGAGGTCCTCAAATTCAGCCCCGCGCTTGAGATCGAGCGTGAGCTCTGCCGGGTCAAGCGTATGAAAAACGATCACATCGTGCAGGTTCTTGCGGAAATGAGCGATCGCTTTGATAATCTCAGGTTGGTCGTCCAGAAGATCGGAAATAATGACCACCATGGCACGGCGATTGATCGATTCGGCGATCTGATGCATAACGTCCGCGCCGGCGGTCCCTTTTGCGGGTTTGTATCCCTGAAGTATTTTGAGCGCGTTGTTAAGTTCGTTAAACGAGTTCTTGCAGGGAAGCGCAGCGTCCATTTTTTCGCCGTAGATGTACATGCCGACAGCATCACGAGCCTTAAGAACCACATAGCCAATCGCAGCGGCAAGTGTGCAGGCATAATTAAACTTGGTCGGGTGGGTTCCCGACGAATAATTCATGGATCCGCTTCGATCGATTAACAGGTAAACGCGCAGGTTCGTTTCATCCTGATAGCGGCGGATATAGTATTTGTCTGTGCGTCCCAGCACTTTCCAATCGATGCGTTTTAGATCGTCGCCCGGCATATAGGCGCGGTGGTCTGCGAATTCGGTACTTGCGCCTTTCTGTGCGCTTCTGTGACGGCCCGCGAGGGTTCCTTCCACCACGTAACGCGAGTTAAGGGCCAAGCGGTTTAGCTTTGACATTTGCGCGGGGTTCAGAAACGCCCCGATACCTTCTTCACTCATCAGCGGCTCCTTGGGGGCGTCGCGACAACCCAAAAATCACATTCGCTGTCGATCATGAGGGCGAACCGGTTGTCCGAGTCTATCCTCAGGAACCGTATGCCGTTTATCAAACCGCTTTCGGTGGCCACGCCTCGGTTGGTGCCGGAGTCGGTAACCGTTTCAAATTCCACGCTGATTGGGTTCAGCGTCTTGCGGCCGATAATGGATGCGCTTTTTTTGCCTCCATACGTGTCGAAAGGCAAAGCACTCAGCTTGGTCAGCCGATTTCCTGTGTTTTTACTGTACAACGTATAACGCTGGTTTTGAAGTTTGGTAAGTTTGCTGAAAGCATCGGTTTTATAGATCCATGGATCGCCGAAACGGTCCGTTTTCGGGGGTGCCTTGTCTGCGGAAAGATTCATGAGGGGGGCGAGGCTTGTTGGGTACTCCACGTTATCGGCGTAATATTCCTTAAGCGCCTTTTCAACTTTCACATAGTCAAGACGGGAAAGCCAACGGCGCGCCATCGCATCGGCAAACCGCACGATGGGTTTCGACGCTTTGTCCGTAGTCAGCGCGCTTTCGAAAATGCGGATTGCATCCGCTTGCCTGCCGCTGGCGAGCAGATGCCACGCGGCAACGGTTTTGACGACGGGGAGAAATTCTCCAAGCGTGGAAGATTTGTCCATAACGCTTTGGCATGCATCGATCACCGTTTTATGATCTAACGGATTGCGGGAATGCGTCGCCCAAACCTTGAGAAAGGCATCCTCTTGCGTCGTGGCGGCAAACAGAGAAAAATTCGCCATGAACAGCGGCGCGGCAAAGAGAACGAACAAACGTTTTGAAAAAAAAGAGGACATCGTACAAACGAGGGGGAGTTTATGGAACCGTTCCTTTACAGTGTGAGAACGTGGGGAACGGCTCCATTGTTCAGTTTACCGCGTGCTGGAATACATCAGGATGTTCACCCCGAGTTTAAGCGCGTCATCTTCCAAATAGCTGTTGCAATACTTGTTAGGAGAGAGCTCCCATGCGCCTGCCATACCGATTGGACTATAGATCACGGCAGGGTTTCCTTCGACTTCGAGTGTGAGAATCTGCGGTGCGATCGCAGGTGAGTTGTTATAGGCTTTTGCCAACGCCGGCGTCACCTTCATGCTCGAAATGTCGTTCGGCATCCGAAAGAGCGGGTTGCCGGCACGAAGCGAGTTAAAAGCCGCTCCGGGCATGACTCGGGCCATGTTCTCGCGGAAAGAGACGTCGAATGCTTTGCGGCCACAGCAGGCTTCTGCAATCAGTAATCCGCCGTGATTGAGATAGTTTCGTAATGCGGTGATCTCATCTGCTTTGAGTGTGAATGACTCATGGCCGGTCATGTAAAGCACGGGAGCGTCGAACAGCTTCGGATCGGTTAATCGGAGTTCCTTGGTCGTGAACTTCACCGGGACGCCTGTTTTGATATTATACTGGGAAAGAAGAACCGAGAGTCCGACATGACGGGTTTTCCATTCGCCGTCGTAAATGACCTGCGCGATGTTCATCGAGCCCGCTGCGGAAACCTGCTTGGCATCCTCGAATTTGGTTTTCTTCATGTTCTCCAGCGTCCAGTTGCGCATGGCGCAAGCATAGCTCAGTATGTTCATGCCGAGTTGCTGAGCGGATTCCGGTTCATATGCGATGATATTTTCGTCTTCGAGAGGGTCCCATCCGACTTCCATGCCGAAACGCGATATGATGGCGACGGTACGGCAGTCGATGGTGACGCCGTCGAGCCAAGGCTCATTCCCGTTGTATAGCGCACGTACGCCTGCGCGATAATTGACTTTGTCGAGGCTGTAGTAAGAATGGAAGATCGGATGATCGGCGCTGAGCCGACGTACGGGTGCTTCGGGGAAAACCTCGTTGAGAACGGAGACGGCTGAATCGTAAAAAGGCTTCGAACCCATGCCTGCGTTCAGGATGATGGTGCCTCCTCGCAACAAATATTCACGCAGTTTTTTCTTTTCATCGGCCGTCACGCTCCAGTGATAATGGCCCGAACGATAGAGAATCGGGTTCTGGTCCGGATCGACGTCGATTTCTTCGAACGATTTGGCCTCGAAATCATAGTCTACCTCGGCCATGCCTTTTAGCGCTTTAAGCAGGTTGTTGAGATCGTTCGGACGTGCGTTCCAGTCCTGTTCACCGTATTGGGACGTGAGCTTGGTAAACATGGTCGGCGGCTTTGGAGGGTTCTTTTTTTCCGACCGAGAAGCAGGTGTTGCCGGAGGCGGCGGATATGGAATCAGGGTTTCGCCGCCTGCCATGTTGGCCGGAGGCGGCGGAATCTCTTTACGGGGCGGAGGAGGGACAAATCCGGCTTCTTCTGAGCCGTCGCCGTCGAAGATATGTGCACCGCAAACGGTCAATGCCGTCGTACAGACAAGTGCGACTGTAAGCGCGAAAGAAGCCTTACCTATCATTTGTTTTTTCATTATATCTCCACGATTATGTCCATTACACAAGATTACAGTTCAAAATTATCCGATATGGACCTTGGGAAGTCAAGTACCGTTGGCGTTTTATGGACGCTTTCATAAAAACGCGGGATAGCGGCTGAAACTGCGTTGCAAGCCCCCTCAGGATGAAGTACCCTACATCATTCTTACTCATGAGACGTTACATCATACGGCGTTTGCTGGAGATGGTGCCTGCGACATTCGGGGTGCTGATTCTAACCTTTCTTCTGTTTCACGTAGTGGGCGGGTCTCCTGCTGAAATCGTGCTGGGCAAAAACGCTAGAGCGGAAGCGCTGGCGGATTTTGACGCACGTTACGGCTACGATAAGCCGCTCATCTGCGGAAACTGGACCAGCATTCGAGCCTTGGGCGAGACGTCGCGCCAAAAGTTGGAACGCCGGACTGACACGGGGATGTGGCGCGTTCCCATCACATATGCGTTGCCGGCGGGGGCCTATCGCATCAATGCGACACGCGTGCTTCTGGGGCTTCGCGAAAGCATTACGGGCATTGAAGACCAAGCCTTGGTTGATGGTCCTTCGCCGTTAACGTTCGCCATTCGCGCAGGATGGAAGGCTGTCACACTGGATGTCGGTGGAACAGTGCCCGCGAGACTCCTTTTAGAAAAGAAAAACAATGGCTTTTTCGATTCGCAATTTGTGCATTATTTGTCGGCTTTGATGAGGTGTGATTTGGGTGTGTCAACAGAGTATAATCGACCTGTTGCGCAAGTTTTAAAGGGAGGTGTCGGTCCGTCTCTGTCGCTGACGATACCGATTTTGATGGGCGGCACCTTGATTGGCGTGGCGCTGGGGCTGATCTGTGCGGCGTGGCGTGGCGGGTGGATTGATAAAGGGGTGCTCGTCCTCTCCACGGTCTTAATGAGTGTCAACTACGTGGTGTGGGTTCTGGCGGGGCAGTTTTTGCTGGCGTTTAAGCTGAGGCTTTTTCCGATCTGGGGCTTCGAGTCCGTTTCGTATCTGGTGTTGCCCGTGCTGATCGGTATCGTGAGCGGACTGGGACGCGATGTGCGGTTTTTCCGTGCCGCGATATTGGACGAAGTCTACAAGCCCTATGTCCGTACCGCACAGGCCAAAGGCCTCAGTGGCGGCCGCATCATGATTCGGCACGTTTTGCGGAACAGTCTGATTCCGATCGTGACGTATGTCAGTCTTTCGATTCCTTTTCTTTTTACCGGAAGCCTTATGTTGGAAAGTTTCTTCGGAATTCCCGGTTTAGGGAATGTCAGTCTGAATGCGATCCACTCTTCTGATATGGCGGTTGTGCGGGCTGTCGTAATATTGGGCGCTTTGCTGTATCAAGGCGTTAATCTGTTGACGGATCTGTGTTATGCCTGGCTCGATCCTCGCGTGAGGTTGCAATAATCATGGCCAAAGACAGAAACATCCTTGCGAAGCTCTGGCATCGGTGGGACACGAGGCTCTGCCTGCTGGTTGTCGCCGTCTATTGCTTGGCGGCCACATATGGCGAGTTTGTGTATCAGATTTGCCGTGTCACGGACCGGGTACCCTCGTATAATCAGGTTCACGATACGTTTCGCTATGTCCCTCCCGCGTTTGTTCGCTTTTTTTCGAATGCGCCGCGTCCTGCAGCCCAGCCGCTCTATCTGCTCGGCAGTGACAATTTGGGCCGCGACGTGTTACAGCGTTTGGTGCAGGGTGCGCGCATCGCCTTCCATGTGGGAATCATCACCTCGCTGATCGCCATTCCCCTGGGCGTTATTCTCGGCTGTCTGGGTGGTTATTTCGGAGGCAGAACGGATAGCCTCGTCGTGTGGCTCTGCGCGACGGTGGCCTCGATGCCCGGTCTCCTTTTCATTCTGGCTATTGCGATGGTGGTCGGACAAGGTTTGCCGGGTATCTATCTCGGCATTGGTTTGACCACATGGGTGAGTGTTTGCCGGAATGTGCGCGGTGAGGTCATCAAACACCGTTATCGTGCCTACGTACAGGCCGCACGGGTACTTGGGTACAGTCACTCGCGTATTATGTTCCGTCATATCCTTCCGAATGTGGCGCATATTGTTCTAATCGCATTTTCGATTCGCTTTCCCGCTTCCGTAGCGACCGAAGTGTTTATCAGTTTTCTTGGCATCGGTGTTCAGGGCGAACCGTCTTGGGGCATCATGATCAACAATGCGCGCTTGCGTTTGTGGCAGGGCGTTTGGTGGGAAATGACGTTTGTGACGCTCTCGATTTTCGCACTGGTGTTAGTGTTCAACCATTTGGCTGACGCTCTGCGGGATTTGCTTGATCCGGCCCTCCGCACCGAGCAGGTTTAAATTGTGATCGGCACGATTTCCGCCTTGGCTTCTCGCTTGCCCGTCGCAAGGTAATGTACTATTCTTTACCACATGCCATCGGGGTGCTGTGTCCTCTGTGACGCGGCTGAGAGAAAACCCGTTGAACCTGATCCGGATTATACCGGCGCGAGGGAATGGGTCAAATCGAACCTTTTTTTAGCGAACCGGAAACGGATTCGCTTTTTTGTTTTTGGAGATACGTGTATGGCGAACGAGGAATCTGATTTCGGAAGCTTGCGTCAGTCTGTGGCTCTCACGATCGCCGGAAGCGACAGCGGCGGAAATGCGGGCATTCAGGCTGATCTGCGCGCGTTTCATTTTTTTGGCGTGCATGGCTGTACGGTTCTGGCCGCTTTGACCGCGCAGAACCCGTTCGGTGTCCGTGGAATTCTTACTGCGGATGCCGATTTTGTCGGCATGCAGCTGGACGCGGTTCTTGAGGCGTACGCCGTTACTGCGTTGAAGACCGGTATGCTCTCTGCCCCGGATGTGATCGAAATCGTTGCCGACCGTCTTCTAGCGCAGAGTCGAATCCTTAAGGTTTTTGATCCCGTTATGGTGGCGACCAGCGGAGCTCGGCTCCTGCAGGATGACGCAGTCGCGAAGATGAAGAATAAGCTGTTGCCTCTCGCCGCGCTTGTCACTCCCAACCTTCCCGAAGCTGAAGTGTTGACGGGACGCGCGTTGAACACGCCCGAAGCGATCTCTGATGCCGCATGGGCCTTGTTCGATACGCTTGGTTGCGCGGTGCTCATAAAGGGCGGACATGGTCACGGGATGGATGCCTCAGATGTCCTTTTCGACGGGACCACTCTGTATCGGATTTCTTCGGCCAGAGTTGACGCGCCGCTTTCGACGCACGGGACGGGATGCTCGCTGAGCGCCGCCATCACCGCGTCGCTGGCCTGCGGTAAAAGTCTTCTGGACGCGGTCGTCGACGGCAAAGCGTATGTCTATGAGTCCATCCGTACCGGCGTTTGGGTTGGGGAATGTGCAGCGGTTCTCGGCACGCCAGCAAGACTGCCTCTTGACGCTGTCGTCGTGGAAACGGCAGGCATCCGTCATGCGTGAGCGAAACGTTTTTAACCATCAGAAATCATCACTACAACAAGAATGGATTACATCATGACTCAACTTGAAGCGGCAAAAAACGGCGTGATCACGGAGGCGATGCGCCGTGTGGCAACAGACGAGAACGTGTCTCCGGTTCAGGTCCGAGACGCGGTGGCTTGCGGACAGGCTGTCATTCCGCTCAATCCCGCGCATATGCATGCGCGGCCGGTAGGGGTCGGGAGACTCTTTTCAACAAAAGTGAATGCGAATCTTGGCCGTTCGACAACGCGTTCTGGTATAGGCGATGAACTGGAGAAATTCCAAATCGCGCTGAAGGCCGGAGCCGATTTTGTCATGGATCTGAGCGTTGGACCCGACCTGCGTTCCATTCGTCAGGGTATGCTCGATGCATCGCCTGTACCGCTGGGTACCGTCCCTGTATATGAGACGATCTCGCGTCTTGAAGGCGATGTGCCGGTCATGAACCCCGATTTGCTGATGCAGGTCATCAGAGAACAGGCTGAGCAGGGCGTGGATTTCATGACGCTGCACGCGGGGTTGTTGCGCAGTCATGTTGAGGTTGCGATGCGCCGCATCATGGGTATCGTCAGTCGCGGCGGCGCGATCATGGCTGAATGGATGGCCAAAAATAACGCGGAAAATCCGCTTTATACCCGCTGGGATGAGGTTATGGACATTTTGGCGAAACATGATGTTACCGTGTCTCTGGGGGACGGTCTGCGTCCGGGATGTTTGGCGGACGCGAGTGATGCCGCTCAGTTTGGCGAGTTGGATGTGCTTGGCGAACTCGTGCAACGATGCCGCGCACGCGGCGTGCAGGTGATGGTGGAAGGCCCGGGGCATGTGCCGTTCAACCAGATTCAAATGAACATGGAACGGCAGCAGAAGACTTGTGACGGTGCGCCTTTCTATGTGTTGGGCCCTGTGGTGACAGATATCGCCCCTGGCTACGATCATATCACCTCGTGTATCGGAGCCACGGCTGCCGCCTGCTATGTCGCGTCGCTGCTCTGCTATGTGACGCCTGCGGCACATCTC
>CAZTDL010000187.1:0-7970 GCA_964612775.1 uncultured Lentisphaeraceae bacterium | reverse complement strand
TCTTGAACCCGTGTTTGTCAAAAACGCGCAGGGAAAGATTGAGCCCCGCCGCATGGCGTGGCCTGCCTTTTGGGGAACGCGCGACACCGCCAATGCCGCAAAGATCGTTCCGCTCCTTCCGGCGACGGTCGCCTCGGTCTGCGAGGGCCTGCTGGATGTGCGTGAGCAGGTCGGCGACGCGTTGGCAACGCTGGCGACAGATCCGAACATCCCGGGCACGCCTGTGCTGGCGATTGACGGCAAGCTGTTCCAGAAGAATGTTGACGGCCTCGCCGAGCCTGCGGGTGAGGCGTCCTCCATGTCCGGCTGGTTCTATCAGGGCCCCACGAATCTGATCGCTGCGATCCCTTCCTATGATGTGGACGCGAATACCGAAAAGATGTCTGAGGAGCAGCTCACGGCGCGACAGGATTCCGAGAAAAAACTCTCGAATCTGCTGCAGACGTTGGACGCTTCGAAGGCGGCCGCGAAACACGGTTTCGGCGCTGTGGTGATCGGCAGCAAGCTTTTCTTCCGCGGCGGAGAGAACGAGGCGATGATCACGACCAATGCGCCCGTGAAGGTTTCGGCGCCGGTCGTGGGGTGGTACAAGGATGGCGCGTTCGAGGACTTGATTTCCGACTACACCTCGCGCAACGTCATGGCTCTGGGCGGCAGCGAATGCACGATCACCGAGGAAATGGTCGCGACCGGGCTCAAGCGCATGGCTGAAAAGGGACAGAAAGGCGCCGTCTATGTGGCGCATGGCCAGGTGTGGGAATTGGACCCGGACGGAAAGCTGAACGCTAAGGTTGAGAAGGCCGCAGAGGCTGTTTCGTGGTCGGTCGGTCACGATGTGCGCCCGGCTCGTATGGCGCGCGGCGCGAAGCCTGCAAAATGCGCGGATTGCCACACCGTGGGTTCAAAGTTCTTCTTCGCCAAGGTGACGTCGACCGGGCCTCTGTTGACCGCGCGCACACTTGTCAAGGCTCAGAACGAGTTTATGAACCTCAGCGGCAGCTACAACAAGGTCTTCGGCACGACGTTCCTGATGCGGCCGTTCTTCAAGATTTTCCTCTGGGTGGTCTTCGCGATCATGTTGCTGGTGGCCGTGGCGTTCGTTGCGGCGGCGATGCCGACCGTGTTGACGAAGGGCGAGATTCCCTATGGTAAGCCGAGTGAGAAGATGATCGTGTTGATCGACAAACTGGCTGCGGTCGGCCTCTGCGCGGCGAGCGTCTATCTTGGATTGTCTGGTGCGCTGGGCTGGTTCTTCCATCTGATGACCGGATATTTGCTGGTCTTCCATATGGTGGCCGGCGGACTTTTCGCGACCTGCCTCGTGGCGCTGATCTGGTTCCGTGGCGCACGGCGCATCACGAACGTGAAACGCAACGTGCTGTGGATGTTTGTGATGATCTTGGGTGTCCTCGTGCTCTTCACTGCGGTTTCGCCGATGATGACTTGGTTCGGTACGGGCTGGCAGAATGTCCTGCTTGCCGCGCACCGCTACACCACCTTCAGCTTCTTGGCCGTTTCGGCTTGGATGCTGTTGACGGGCGGACGTAAAGAGTAGGCCAGAGAGATGCAGGGGCGACTCGCCGGTCGCCCCTGCGATTGTTCTATGACAGAAAAAGCACACCGGTTTGAACATCAGGCGATGTCGACGCTGTTCGAACTGATGATCGTTACGGATGATCATCGGCTCGCCGAGAGCGCATCGTATGCGGTGTTTAAAAAGGTGGATAAGCTGGAAGAGCTGCTGAGCCGTTTTCTCGATGTGAGCCAGGTGGCGATGCTCAGCCGCCTGAAGCCGGGAGAGACTTTCCGCGTGGCTCCGGAGACCATGGAACTTCTGCTGCTTGCGACGCAGGTGTGCGCGGCCACCCATGGCGCTTTCGATGTGACGGTCGGCACCGTGATGGATGCGTTACGCGAAGTGAAGCATCGGTGGCCGGCGTTGACGCCCCAAGAGCGCGAAAGCGCGTTGGCGGCGTGCGGCATGAACCGACTGGTGATCGACACGCAGAATCTGCTGGTGGCCGTGAAACCGGACAGACTCGGGCGCGAGACGCCGCTGGAACTGGATTTCGGGGCGATCGCGAAGGGGTACGCGCTGGACGCTGCGTGTAAGATGCTGGTTGAGGACTGGGACTTTACTGATTTCCTGATGCACGGCGGCACAAGCACGGTGGTCGCACACGGCTCGATGGGCGATGGGCTGCCGGGGTGGCCTGTGGGGGTCGGCGGCGATTGGCGTGAGCGCGCCGGGTTGCATCACGTGCGGCTTAGCGAAGGGGCTGTAAGCGGTTCCGGCTTTGATGTCAAAGGCGCGCATGTCGTCGATGTGCGGAAGGGCGTAGCGGCCGCGAGGCATCCGGCGGCGTGGTCGTATGCGGGGTCGGCGGCTGTGGCGGATGCGCTTTCGACCGCGTTCTTGGGTCTCGGATGGACTGAGATCGAAGCCGCGTGCGCGGCTGTTCCGGGGAGCGGTGCGTTGGTGGCACGCGGGCAGCCGGTGTGGATGGACAAGATTCGCAAACCGGTGCGTATGTGCGGGTCGTTCCCGCTGTCGTCGAAATAAGGACTTGGGTTGCCGGACCTGCCGGGCGGAATCGGCTGGCCAGACGGACGGTAACCAGTAACACGTAAACCAATAACAGGATTCGGCTTCAACTTGAAGCCAGACAAGGAGAGACACATGAAACTGAATGGGATGATGCTGATAGCCGTTGCGGCTGGACTTGCCGTTGCCGCAGGTGCTCAGGAAGTTGCTAAGGTGCAACTCAAGATCGAACTGCCGAAACCGCAGTTCACGGGTACACCGAAAGACATCCGCTCGCCGAACTTGGAGCCGGCCCGCGGGGGCAAGCCCCGTCCGCCGATCAATGTCCCGGCGGGTGCGGACAAGGTTCTTTCGCGTGACTGCAAGGTCACCTCGAGCGATCCGGAGCCGATCATCGGCGAACTCGCCTTCATCACCGATGGCGACAAAGAGCACGATGCGGCGACGTATGTCGAGTTGGGCCCTGGCGTCCAGTGGGTTCAGGTCGATCTGGGTAAAGAAAGGGAAATCTACGCGGCATGCGTATGGCATTATCATGGCGAAGCTCGCGTCTATCGCGACGTGATCTGCCAGATTTCCAATGACCCTGACTTCATTGACGGCGTGGTGACCGTGTTCAGCAACGATCACGACAATTCGTCGAAGCTGGGCGAAGGCAAAGAGAAAGAGTACATCGAGACCAACGAGGGCCGTCCTTTCGCCATCAACGGCGTCAAGGGCCGCTATGTCCGCTTCTACAGCAAGGGCAACACCTCGAACGAGATGAATCACTACACTGAAGTCGAAGTGTACGGCAAGATGTAAGAAAACCGGACGCGGGCTGAAGGCCCGCGTGAGGACTGGATCAAACGAGGCGGCGTGGTGGACTTTGGTTCACCCGCCGCCTTTTTTCTTTAATCGCAGATGTCGCGTTTTTGATGCCGGAGGGCACCTTCGCCGTCAACGGCGTCAAGGGCCGTTACGTCCGTCTCCGCAGCCAGGGAAGTACGGTAAGAGCGTTGAATCCTGTCATCGCGGCCGACGTGTACGGTAAACCGTAAACTGACCGCGCACAGCGTCACACAACAGGGCCGTCGCGACGTGGGTCGTGACGGCCCTGTTTTTGTGGTTTCCGGGGTAGTTTTGAATTGTTTCAAAACCAACGAAAGAGTAACATGAACAGTCTATTTGCTAAAAGGGTTTATACCTGCCGGACAAGGAGATTTTGGTGAGCCATAAGATTGATGTTGCCTATGTGGCTGAACTGGCCCGATTGGAGCTTTCTCCAGAGGAAAAGGTCACGTTTCAGCAGCAGTTGGAGACGATCGTTCAGTATGTCGAAAAAATCGGCGAACTGGATCTGGCGGGAATCGAGCCTACGATGCACGGCCAAGCGCTTGTGAACGTGCTTCGCGAGGATGAGGTTGTCCCGTCTATGGATCGCGAAGGTTTTCTGTCGAATGCCCCTGCGCGCAACGATTTTGAGTTTAAACTCCCTAAGATTGTGGAAGACGCCTAGCCAGCCCTCCACTGCGGGGCGATAGATCAGGCGTTAGGAGCTTTGTCGAGATGGATATTTCGAGTCTAACACTTTGTGGGGCTGCGGACGGACTTCGGAAGAAAACGTTTTCTTCCGTCGAGCTCACGCGCGCGGTCTTGGATGCGATTAAGGAAAAGGACGGCGATCTGAACGCGTATTTGAGCGTGGACGCCGAAGGCGCTTTAAAACAGGCTTCCGCTGCTGATGCCGCACGGGCCGCCGGACGGGATGCCGATTTGCTGGGGATTCCGATTGGCGTTAAGGACCTGATTAATGTGGCCGGGCAACCCTGCACGTGTGCCTCGAAACAGCTTGAAGGTTATGTTTCACCCTATGACGCCACCGTCTCGGCAAAGTTGCGCGAGGCGGGCGCGGTGTTCGCGGGCCGCACCAATATGGACGAGTTCGCGATGGGCTCATCGACCGAAGGATCGGCTTTTAAAGTCACGCGTAATCCCCGCGATAGGGCTTGTGTCCCGGGCGGTTCGAGCGGCGGTTCGGCGGCGGCGGTGGCGGGCGGAGAAGCGATTGCGGCGCTGGGCACCGATACCGGAGGATCGATTCGTCAGCCGGCTTCGTTTTGCGGCTGCGTGGGACTGAAGCCTTCGTACGGACGCGTGTCTCGCTACGGCGTCACGGCCTACGCCTCCTCGCTGGACCAGGTCGGGTCGCTGACGAAGACGGTGGAGGACGCGGCCGTTTTGCTCCGGACGCTGGCGGGCAACGATCCGCACGACGGCACGACGCCCGATGTTCCCGTCCCCGACTACCGGGCGGCGCTCAAGGGCGATATGAAGGGACTCAAAATCGGATTGCCCAAAGAGTACTATATCGACGGTACGGATGCTGAGGTGATGGCGCGCGTGAAGGCGGCGGTGGACGCCTGCGCGGCGGCGGGCGCGGAGATCGTCGAGGTGAGTCTGCCCCACACCGAATATGCGATCGCGGTCTACTATATCGTGGCGACGGCGGAGGCCTCCGCCAATCTGGCGCGTTTCGATGGCGTGCGGTACGGTCACCGGACCGCAAATCCGGAATCGGTTTTCGATCTGTATGCCAAGAGCCGTGCGGAAGGGTTTGGCACGGAGGTGAAGAGGCGCATCATTCTGGGAACCTACGTGCTGAGCAGCGGCTATTACGACGCGTACTACGGCCGGGCGCAGAAGGTGAGGACGCTGATTCGGCGGGACTACGACGAGGCGTTCAAGCGGTGCGACGTGATGATGACGCCGGTCGCGCCGACGGCGGCCTACCGGATCGGCGAGACGTGCAATGATCCGCTTAAGATGTATCTGGGCGACATTTTCACGGTGCCCGCGAATCTGGCCGGAATTTGCGGTCTTTCGGTGCCGTGCGGAAAGACGGAGGCGGGGCTGCCGGTGGGCTTGCAGGTGCTGGGACCGGCGTTCGGCGAGGAAAAGATCCTGCGGGCGGCGCACGCGTATGAACAATTGAATTCATGTCACGCATGCTAGTGTCATGCGAAAGACCTTGTTGCATGGAAAACACGTTTGACAGAGAAAAACACGTTTGTCGAAAGAATGCGCATTTAAAAGGCGTGATGCCGTCCGCTTCCGCTCTAAGCGGTTTTACCGTTATCGGATATTGGCCGGAAACAATGCAACGATTTGCAGGTTCATTCGTGGCGACAGATGCTGGCGCCGCGGAGGAAAAACGCCTTCGTCAATATCCGGGGGTGTCTGTCTGCGGTGTTGTTGTCGGCACTCACGAATGCGTCGATTTGTTTGAATTCGTTCGGTCTGCGGATGAATAACCATCATGAACGGAAAAGTATCCAGTTTTAAAGTGTCCACACTGTACTCGAACGAGGAAATCTTTGCATCGCTTGGTGTTGGTAATACGGGTGGCGTGCGTGTAAAACGCGATGGCGCATCAGGAACGGTGCAGCGCGTAGCGATTTTTATTTTTTTTCCGACTTTCCGATATGTTTTTGAAAATCCGTGTTATGACAGATTTGAAGAAGGCCTGCTCATTTACACGGGTGTCGGACGGGGCGGCGAACAGGCGGCGAGCGGTGTTAATGCTCGATTTTTTGAACAACGGGAGACCGGTTTCCCGATTTATGCTTTTATTCAAGTGACTGGATGCCGCGATAAATCCGTTGGCGTCAAACGTTGGGGTTTTCTGGGGGCGGGGGAGTGTCTGCACGGGTGCCAAGAGCGTGAGACAGATGTTCCTAATAAAGCGAGAACGGTCTGGGCCTGTGGATTCCGTGGCCATACGAGTTCTGCGGTTGTTACGGTTGCGCGTGCCAAAATATACATGAATGTGCACCTTGGCAACAGGATATGGCCGTTGCGACATTCGCGTACACAAATTCAAGCTAAGCGATGGTTTCACACTGTTGGACGAAAAGAAGTGGCTGAACTTCGCGGAAGTCTTCAATCGCATGCTTCAGGTTGTTTTGCCACTCCCCGTCGTTTTTCCCGTGTTGCGCTTGCGGAGTCCGCGGCGTCAGAAAAAGTATCAGTCGCGGTCATCGATGGCTATGCGTTGGCAAGAATCGTGAAATCGGTCGGGCGGGATTAACTGTTTTTTTGGACGGACGAGAAAAGGAATACGGATGCATTATGGTGTTTGAATCATGGATGAACTATTCAGTACAATGCGCGAAGCTGAAGGAAGTCAACCGAATGGCTCGTTTGTTTAACAAAGGGACTGTAAGGTGATGAACGTGTGTGCAAAAAAATATTTGGTTACCATCGGGCTGGAGACGCACGTTCAGCTCAAGACCCATACCAAAATGTTTTGCGGGTGCAGTCTGCGGTTCGGAGCCGAGCCCAACACCAACGTGTGTCCGGTCTGTCTCGGCTATCCGGGCGCGTTGCCGGTGATGAACCGCGAGGCGATCAAACTGACGGTGATGTCCGGTCTGATGCTCGGGTGCGAGATCAATCGGCACAGCACGTTCGACCGTAAGAATTATTTTTATCCGGACATGTCGAAAGACTATCAGATTTCGCAGAACGGTCATCCGCTTTGTCTGGGCGGCGGCGTGACGATCGATACGCCGCAGGGACCGCGGCCTATCCGCATCAACCACATCCATTTGGAAGAGGACGCGGCGAAGATCAACCACTACGCGAATTTCAGCGGTGTGGATTTCAACCGCTGCGGAACGCCGCTGATGGAGATCGTGTCGGAGCCGGATCTCGCGACGCCCGACGAGGCGATGGCATATCTGTTGGCGCTGAAACAGATTTTGGTTTATGCGGGCGTGAGCGACTGTAACCTCGAAGAGGGGAACATGCGCTGCGACGTGAACATCAGCATACGCCCCGAAGGTCAGGAACAGCTCGGCACGAAGGTGGAAATCAAAAACATGAACACCTTTAAAGGCATCCACGCCGCGCTGGAGTACGAGATTTCTCGGCAGCTTTATGCGGTGACGCACGGCATCGCCATTGTGCAGGAAACGCGGCGCTGGGAGCCGGATCAGGGCGAGACGCAGTCCATGCGCTCGAAGGAGAACGCTCACGATTATCGGTATTTTCCCGAGCCGGACCTGGTTCCCGTGGCACTGGGCGCGGAGCAGATCGAGGCTTGGCGCGCATCGCTTCCCGAATTGCCTTCGGCGCGGCGCGTGCGGATGATGGCCGAATACGGCATCCCGGAATACGATGCGGGCGTGCTGGCGGACAGCAAGGAGAACGCCGATTTCTTCGAGGCCGCGGCGCGGCTTTGCGAACCGAGACTCGGCAAGACGGTCTCCAATTGGTTTATGACCGAGATCATGCGACTGCTGTCGGAATCGGGACGGCCGATCACCGGGTGCCCGCTGACGCCTGCGGCGTTGGCGGAGCTGGTCGCGCTGGTTGACACGCGTGTGATCAATGGGCCGACGGCGAAGGAAATTCTGCCCGAGATTTTCCGCGAGGGCGGCAT